>JARRRO010000010.1:0-14241 GCA_037380645.1 Gammaproteobacteria bacterium
CGCAGGCGCCGGGTCTTTTCCGACCAGTCCCCGTGCTGGGCGCCGCCGCCGTGTTCGCGGCAGGCATAGGGTTCCGGCGGCAGTATGGCCCCGTCACGGCAGAACCAGCGGATGCGCGAGAACGGGCCATGCGGGGAGTGCTTCATTTGCTCTATCCAGGCCCGCTGACGGGCCGCGTCCGCCTGGGCGGGGGCGGGACCGGCTTGGGCCAGGGTGAGGCACAGGAACAGGGACAGGGCTCGTAGCGGGGATGGAAGCCAGCGGACCATGACAGCATCAATGGATTTAGTGTACGACTGGAGTGTGATTCATCCGTAAAAGACTGCAATGATCCGTATCAATTATTATTGCACTGACCCCTGTTTTCGGAAGAGAAGGGTGCGCAGCAATGGTAATCCCAGTCAGGTGTGTCAGAATGACTCCGGGTAGTTGCCGCTATGCTGACAGGAATAAGGTAATTCGCATGAGTCAATTCAAGCTGTTGGGAACAACCCGTTTCCTGCCCTTGTTCTGCACCCAGTTCCTGGGGGCATTGAATGACAATGTTTATAAAAATGCGCTGATTATTTTCATCGCCTTTACCCTGGCCGATCGTCTGGCCATAAACGGCAGCATGTTGGTCGTCATCGCCAGCGGCATTTTTATTCTGCCGTTCTTCCTGTTCTCCGCTAACGCGGGGCAGATCGCCGACAAGTACGAGAAAGCCATGCTGATCCGCCGCATCAAGGTGGCTGAGATGCTGATCATGAGCCTGGCCGCGGTGGGTTTTATGCTGCAGAGCCTCGCCGTCCTGCTGGTGGTGCTGTTTCTGATGGGGGCCCAGTCCACTTTCTTTGGTCCTCTCAAATACGGCATCCTGCCGCAGCATCTTGGCGTCCAGGAACTGACCGGTGGCAACGGCCTGATACAAATGGCCACTTATCTCGCCATCCTGGTGGGGACCATCATCGGCGGACTGCTCATCGCCCTAGGGCATGTCGGGACCTTCCTGGTTTCCGCCACGGTTATTATCGTCGCCGTCTCCGGCTGGCTGACCAGCCGGCACATCCCCGAAGCCGCGGCCTTCGAACCCGGCATGGTACTGGACTGGAATATCGGCAGGCAGACCGCACGGATCATCCGCTACGCCCTGGATGACAAAAGCATCTTTATCCCCATCGTCGCCGTTTCCTGGTTCTGGTTCCACGGGGCGACATTCCTGTCCCTGGTCCCGGGTTATACGCGGGCGGTGCTGCACGGCAACGAGATAGTGGCGACCTTGCTGCTGTTTGCCCTGTCCGTGGGCATAGGCACCGGTTCCCTGCTTTGCGAGAGGCTGTCCCGCGGCCGCATCGAGCCCGGTCTCGTGCCCATCGGTGCCGCCGGCCTGACTCTGTTCCCCCTGGATCTGTATCTGGCCGGGTCGCCGGGCACGGGCGGGGCGGCCGTTATCGATCCCCATTTGTTCCTGGAGCACTGGCAGTACCTGCGCATCCTGCTGGATCTGGTATTCATCGGCTTCTGTGGCGGCCTCTATATTGTGCCCCTGTATGCGATGGTCCAGTACCGTTCCAGCCCCGACCACCGGGCCAGGGTGATCGCCGCCAACAATATTATCAACGCGCTGTTTATGGTTATATCCGCTGTGATCATCTCCCTGCTCATACACCTCAACCTCAGATTTACCACCCTGTTCCTGGTGGTCGCTGTCCTCAACATGCTGGTGAACGGCGTGATCTTTGCCCGGTCTGCCGAATTCCTCCGGTCCTCGCGTGGCCTGTTCAGGTCCTGGTTCAGGCCGGACGTGGCCGATAACCTTCCGGGTTAGCCGGCGCCCCCGTCACCCGTTCGTAGCCGGCTGATAAGCTTAGAATTTATTTAATTTTATGCAAATCTAAACAGGAGCTTATAGAATAAAAGCAGGGGTGGAGGGAAAAATGATAAGGCACAACGGCAGTGCCGGCGGGGAAATATAAATGAGGACGCGGTCGGACAAACTTAAAATAGAGGAGGCGTGGGCCGGCTACATCGGGGGCCGCCAGGACGGGATCGAGGAAGCGCTGTTTCCCCTGGCCCACGTTGACGGCGGGTTGAACTATATCCGCGTCAACCGCGCCTATGCCGGGAATTTCGGCTATGAGCCGGAAGAGATGGCCGGCATGGGTCTCCGTGACACCGTCTCGCCGGAAGACCGCGAGCGCTTCGAACAATCACTCAGGGAGCTGACCCGATCAGGGCGTTCCGAGGGGGCGGTGCGGGCCCTGCGCCGGGATGGCTCCTCCTTCCACCAGCAGTTCATACTGAGTCGCAACGCGCCGGGCATCGGGCAAGAAGACGATTACCGCTGCCTCATGATCAATATTACGGAGAAGAGACAGCGGGAGAAGCTGTGGCGACTGGAACAGAATATCCTCCGGCGTATAGCGGTGAACGACAAGGCGGAAGACATTCTGGAAGAGCTATGCCTGGAGGTCGAGGCTGTGCTGGAAGATGCGATCTGCCTTGTTTCCCTGCTCGATGGTATTGGGATCTTGCCGGACGTGGCATCGGCTCTTTCTTCTCTCATCCTCTGTTTTCCCAGGACGGGAGCGTCAAGGGCGCGGTCTGCATCGCGCGCGGCAGAACCGGCCCGCCGACGAACCTGGACCGGGAGATGCTGAAGGTGGCGGGGTCCCTCGCCGGCATCGCCCTGGACAACTCCCGCTCTCAGGAGCTGCTGAGACGCTACAAAGAAATGGTCAGTTCTTCCAGGGACATGATGGCCTATGTGGACAGGGATTACATCCACAAGGCGGTGAGCATCAGCTATGCCGGCTTTTACCGCCTCAACAGGGATGAAGTTATCGGGCGCAGCGTCCCCGACATCATCGGCACGGAATTATTCAACGATCTCATAAAGGCCAGGCTGGACAAGGCCTTCCAGGGCGAGTCGGGCATCTGGACAAGCTGGCGGCAGATGGATGACGGAGAGCCGCACCATTTGACGACACATTATGATCCTATCCTGGAAAACAACGCGGTCGTCGGCGTCGTCCTGGTGTCGCGCGATACCACGGAAACGCATCTGACCGAGCAGGCCCTGCGCGAGAGCGAAGAGCGTTTCAACCTGGCGATGCGGGGCCTCAACGATGGTCTCTGGGACTGGGACCCGGCGACGGACGCGATGTATTACTCCCCCACTTGGGGGAAGATGCTGGGTTATACCGACGAAACATACGTGGGAACCAGGGAAGACTTCCATGAGCTGGTGCACGAGGAAGACAGGCAGCACGTCATTGTCACCATGCAGAATTTCGCCGCGGGAGTTGAAGACCGGTTCGAGATCGAATTCAGGCTGCGCCACAGGGACGGACACTATCTGGATATCCAGTCGAGGGGCTTCGGTCTCAGAGATGATCACAGCGGCAAGATAACGCGAGTCATCGGTGTCAACGCCGACATCACCGATCGCAAGGAGACGGAAACCCGACTGCAGGAGAGTGAACGCCGGTTCCGGGCTCTCTACGACGACTCGCCCACCATGTTTTTCACGCTGGATATGGACGGCGGCATCCGTTCCATCAACCGTTTCGGCGCCGGGCACCTGGGATTCACCGTCGCCGAGCTGGTGGGTACCAACATCTGCGAACACGTCCATGCGGATGACCGTAAAATGCTGCGCAAGCAACTGGCTGGTTGCGCACAAGGCGGCAACCGCGGCCTGCCTCGTTGCGAATTCAGGATATACCATAAATTCAGTGACATGCTCTGGGTCCGTGCGACCCTGCGCATGATTACCAGGGATGGCGATTCAGATTCCGAGATTCTCGTTTCGTGCGAGGACATCACGGAAGCGCGGATACTGTCCGAACAGCTTGAATATCAGGCCCAGCACGATTCCCTCACCGGCCTCATCAACCGCGGCGAGTTTGAACGGCGGCTGAGGCGAGTGTTGAATTCCCAGTCGGCCGGCAACGAACATGCCCTTTGTTACCTGGACCTGGACCAGTTCAAGATCATCAATGACAGCTGCGGCCACCTGGCGGGTGACGAACTGCTGAGGCGGGTCAGTTACATGCTCAACAGGGTAGTGCGAAAACGCGATACCCTTGCCAGGCTGGGAGGAGACGAGTTCGCCATGCTGCTGGAGCATTGCCCCCTGGAACAGGCCAAGCGGGTGGCAACCGAGATTCTGGATTCAGTGTGCACACTGCGCTTTTCCTGGGAAGGGAAGCGCTTCACCCCGGGCGTCACCATAGGGCTGGTCCCCATCAACGAACACAGCGGCACCGTCACCGATGTCCTGAGTGCTGCGGACGCTGCCTGTTACGCGGCCAAGGACGCCGGTCGCAACCGCGTCCACGTCTATCATCCGGATGACAGTGAACTGTCGAAACGGCGCAGCGAGATGCATTGGGTGTCAGAGATCAACCGCGCGCTGGAAGAAAACCGCCTGTGCCTGGCGGCGCAGCCTATTGCCTCCGTGGCTGGAACCGGGTCGGGGCGCAAGGGGAAACACTACGAAGTGCTGATCCGCATGAGGGACGAGGCGGGCAAGGTCATCTATCCCGGCTCCTTCCTGCCAGCTGCTGAACGCTATAACCTGTCGGTCCGGCTGGATCGCTGGGTCGTTTCCGCGGTGATCGCCTGGCTGCAAGAGAATCCGGAACAGCTCGCTTCCCTGGCCTTGTGTGCAATCAACCTGTCTGGACATACACTCGGTGATACGGATTTTCTGGATTTTCTCCTGGAAAAATTTCAGGCCGAGGGTATAGCAGCGGATAAATTCTGCTTCGAGGTCACGGAGACGGCGGCGGTGGCCAATCTGGGGGCGGCCATTGAGTTCATCACCGCCCTCAAGAGCATCGGCTGCAGTTTTGCACTGGACGATTTCGGTTCCGGGCTGTCCTCGTTCAACTACCTGAAGAACCTGCCGGTGGATTATCTTAAGATCGACGGTTCCTTCATCCGGGAGATCACCCATGACCCCATTGACCGGGCCATGGTCCAGTCCATTAACGACATCGGCCACGTCATGGGCATGGAGACCATCGCGGAATTCGTCGAGGACGAGGGGATCCTGCAGGTCCTGCAGCAGATCGGCGTCGACTACGTCCAGGGCTTCGCCATTGGACGGCCCGAGATGCTGGACCAGGGAGCCCCGGACAAGGCCCGGATGGACTTATCCGGTATGTGATTAACCGCTACCGCTCAGAACGGGATGTCATCGTCGACGAAGTCCCCCTCGGACTGCGGGGCGCTGCCGGCCTTCTCCGCCGCCTTGGGTTGGGACCGGTTATTATTGTAATCACCGCCGCTGCCCGGGCGCCCGCCCAGCATCTGCATCTCGTTGGCGACGATCTCGGTGGTATAGCGGTCGTTGCCTTCCTTGTCCTGCCATTTGCGGGTCTGCAGGCGGCCTTCCACGTACACCTGGGAGCCCTTGCGCAGGTATTCGGCCACGATCTCCGCCAGCCGGCCGAAAAATACTACCCGGTGCCATTCGGTCTTTTCCTGCTGTTCCCCGGACTCCTTGTCGCGCCAGGTCTCCGTGGTCGCCAGGTTGACATTGGAGACGGCGGCGCCGCTGGCGGTGTAGCGGACGTCCGGGTCGGCGCCCAGGTTCCCTATCAATATGACTTTGTTGATGCCTCTGGCCATAATCGCTCCCCTGTAACTTACTGAATTTGATGATTTCTGAAAAATGCCCGTCCCTGGACTGCGGGAAATGCCGATTTTACCGGAATTTCTGAATTCTGTTTTGCCTAGTGCACGGGAAAGATTTTATATTAGCAGTTTACTCTTGGCCGGGCGAAGGTATTAGCTAGATGGACACCATACGTATCCGGGGTGCACGCACCCACAATCTCAAGGGGATCGATCTGGACATCCCCCGCGACCGGCTGGTGGTGATCACCGGCCTGTCGGGCTCGGGCAAGTCCTCCCTGGCCTTCGACACCCTGTATGCCGATGGTCAGCGGCGCTACGTGGAGTCCCTGTCCGCCTACGCCCGGCAGTTCCTGTCCATGATGGAGAAGCCGGACGTGGATCACATCGAGGGCCTGTCCCCGGCCATTTCCATCGAGCAGAAGTCCACCTCCCACAATCCCCGCTCCACCGTGGGGACCACCACCGAGATCTACGACTACCTCAGACTCCTGTTCGCCCGCGTGGGCGAGCCCCGCTGTCCGGAGCACGGCATCGTCCTGGAGGCCCAGACGGTGAGCCAGATGGTGGACCAGATCCTGGCGCAGCCGGAAGGCCGGCGCCTGATGCTGCTGGCCCCGGTGGTGGCCGAGCGTAAGGGCGAGCATGTGCAGCTGCTGGAGCAGATGCGCGCCCAGGGTTTTGTACGCGCCCGTATCAACGGGGAGGTGATGGAGTTGGACCAGGCCCCGCAGCTTGACCTGTACAAGAAACACAACATCGAGGTGGTGGTGGATCGCTTCAAGGTGCGGCCGGACCTGGACCTGCGCCTGGCCGAATCCCTGGAGACCGCGCTCAGACTGTCCGACGGCATCGCCGTGGTGGCCTCCCTGGACGATCCCGGGCAGGAACAGCTGGTGTTTTCCTCGCGCTTCGCCTGTCCCCACTGCGGTTACAGCCTGAGCGAGCTGCAGCCGCGGCTGTTTTCCTTCAACAACCCCATCGGCGCGTGTGGCCGCTGCGATGGTCTCGGGGCAATCCAGTTCTTCGATCCCGAGCGGGTGGTGCAGCACCCGGACCTGAGCCTGCCCGGCGGCGCCATCCGCGGCTGGGACCGGCGCAACGCCTATTATTTCCAAATGATCAAGTCCCTGGCCGCCCATTACAAATTCGACGTGGATACGGCTTTCGGCAAGCTGGACAAACAGATCCAGGATGTGATCCTGTACGGCAGCGGCGAGGAGGAGATCGAGTTCCGCTACCTCAATGACCGGGGCGGCTACGTCAAGCGGCGTCACCCCTTCGAGGGCGTCATTCCCAACATGGAGCGGCGCTACCGCGAGACTGATTCCGTCATGGTGCGCGAGGAGCTGGCCAAGTATCAGAACAGCCGCCCCTGCCCCGAATGCGAGGGCACGCGCCTCAACCTGGCCGCCCGCAACGTGTTCGTGGCCGATCATTCCCTGCCGGACATCACCGCCCTGCCGGTGGATCAGGCGCGGGAGTTCTTCGCTGCCCTGAGTCTGCCGGGCCGGCGCGGCGAGATCGCCGGCAAGATCCTCAAGGAGGTCAACGAGCGCCTGCAGTTCCTGGTCAATGTCGGCCTGGATTACCTGACCCTGGCCCGCAGCGCCGAGACCCTGTCCGGCGGCGAGGCCCAGCGCATCCGCCTGGCCAGCCAGATCGGTGCCGGCCTGGTGGGCGTCATGTACGTACTGGACGAACCCTCCATCGGCCTGCACCAGCGCGACAACAACCGCCTCCTGGCCACACTCAAGCGCCTGCGGGACATGGGCAATACCGTGATCGTAGTGGAGCACGACGAGGAGGCCATCAACGCGGCTGACCACGTGGTGGACATGGGCCCCGGGGCCGGCGTGCACGGCGGCGAGGTGGTGGTGCAGGGCGCCCCCGCCGAGATAGCCGCCCACCCCGCCTCCCTGACCGGCAAGTACCTGTCCGGCCGGCTGGTCATAGACATCCCCCCGCAGCGCACGCCGTTCCAGCCGAAACGCAAGATCCAGCTCAAGGGTGCCTCCGGCAATAACCTCAAGACCATCAACGTTGATATACCGGCGGGCCTGATGACCTGCATCACCGGCGTCTCCGGGTCCGGCAAGTCCACCCTGGTCAACGACACCCTGTACAAGATCACCGCCCGGGACCTGAACGGCACCAATACCACCCCGGCGCCCTACAAATCCATCAAGGGTCTGAACCTTCTCGACAAGGTGGTGGATATAGACCAGAGCCCCATAGGCCGCACTCCGCGTTCCAACCCGGCCACCTACACCGGCCTGTTTACCCCCATCCGCGATCTGTTCGCGGCCACGCCGGAGGCCCGCTCCCGGGGCTACAAGCCGGGCCGCTTCAGCTTCAACGTCAAGGGCGGTCGCTGCGAGGCCTGCCAGGGGGACGGCCTGATCAAGGTGGAGATGCATTTCCTGCCGGACATCTATGTGGTCTGCGACGTGTGCAAGGGCAAGCGCTACAATCGCGAGACCCTGGACATCCGCTACAAGGGCAAGAACATCTTCGAAGCCCTGGAGATGACCGTGGAGGAGGCGCGGGAATTCTTCGACGCGGTGCCGGCCATCGCCCGCAAGCTGCAGACACTGGTGGACGTGGGTCTGTCCTATATCCGCCTGGGCCAGAACGCCACCACCCTGTCCGGCGGTGAGGCCCAGCGGGTGAAGTTGTCCCGGGAACTGTCCAAGCGGGATACCGGCAAAACCCTGTATATCCTGGACGAGCCTACCACCGGCCTGCATTTCCACGACATCAAGCAGCTCCTGCATGTGCTGCACCGCCTGCGTGACCACGGCAATACCGTGGTGGTCATAGAGCACAACCTGGACGTCATCAAGACTGCCGACTGGATCATAGACCTGGGGCCGGAGGGCGGCGACAAGGGCGGCGAGGTGGTCGCTACGGGAACGCCGGAGGACCTGGCTGCCGTGGAACGGTCCTTCACGGGCCAGTACCTCAAAGCGGTGCTGGCCAGAGAACATCCCGCCCTGGCAAAGACAGGTTAACGGCAGCTACTAGCCATTAGCTACAAGTAAAAACAGTTTCAAGACAAGGCGTGGAGTTTACAGGTATCGCCATTCTGGCGAATGCCAGAATCTAGTCGATCAAAGGCCGCCCTTCGGGTGGCACATTATTTCTTGTGGCTAGTGGCTAGTGGCTAGTAGCTGGATCCGGGATTTTCCTTAGGCTGATCACTATCAGGCAAGCTGTTCTCCTAATCCGTGGCAGAAGACTACGATAACGGGGTATTGCATGAACAGCACCAGGGCCCGGGCCAGGAGTTCGCCTGCGTTTTCCACGTTCAGCGCCCGGTCCAGGCGCTCTCCCGCCAGGACGGCCAGCGATACTGCCAGCCAGTGAGTGATCACCGCCAGCAGCAGGATCAGGGCGACGGTCATCGAGCCTGGCCAGTAATGCACCGGGCCCGCGCCCAGGGCCGCTACCAGCCAGGAGAAGAGCAGCAGGGAGGCGGCGATGCCCTGGGCCGGCAGGACCAGTTCGTCCCGTTCCCCCAGCACCGGGATCAGCGGGAACAGCAGGGTGACCACAAACAGGACGTTGAGCAGAGTATTGACCCGCAGCTCTTCCCGGGATAACAGATCACCCAGAGTGGGCGCCTCCGTCAGGCCGAACAGGGCAGGGTAGGCCAGCAGGATAAAGATCAGCATCAACGCGGCGCGCAGCAAGGGCATGGCTATGTGTTCCCAGCCCCAAAGCAGCACGGGTTGAACCAGGGCATGGTGAACCCGGTCGAAAATCCAGGTGCCGGCGATGGCGGCTGCGGCGTAAACCACCGCCGCCATGATTACGTCGGCACTCAGTACGATCTGTATGATCGACATGGTTGTCTCTGTTTCGGTGCCTGCAACGTTGTCAGGTATCGTTTATAGTAACGTCTCTGAACCGGAACATCCCCACTCATCCACCAGGACGGAGCAACATGCCGGGACCCTTCAAACCCAATGACGCGCCGGTCTGGCCGCTGCTCGCGAAACACCGGCGGGCCGCGCAGCGGTTTTCCCTGCCGCGTCTGTTCGAGCAGGAGCCGGACCGCTTCGAGCGCATGCACTGCAGCGCGGCGGGTCTGACCCTGGACTATTCCCGGAGCCTGGCCACGGCCGAGACCGTCTCGCTGCTGCTGCAGGCGGCGGAGGCGGTGCAACTGAGGGACAGGATAGAGGCGCTGTTTGGCGGCGGCGAGGTCAATCCCACCGAGGGACGCGCCGCCCTGCATACTTCCCTTCGCGACGCCGGCGCCGGGACGCCGCACCGCGGGGAGATCGAAGAGGTGCAAAGGCGCATTGCCTCCTTCGCCGTCACGCTGCGTGCGGGCGGCTGGATCGGCGCTACCGGCAGGCCCGTCACCGACCTGGTTAACCTGGGCATAGGCGGCTCCGATCTGGGGCCGCGCATGGTGACGGCGGCGCTGCACGGTGACGATCCCGGCAGGGTACGCTGCCACTTCGTCTCCAACATCGACGGCGCCGATCTGGCACAGGTCCTGGCCGGGCTGGCTCCGGAGACCACTCTGTTCATCATCTCGTCCAAGTCCTTCTCCACCCTGGAGACGCTGCAGAACGCGGCGGCGGCCAGGCAATGGCTGTCCGGCATGGCCGGCCGGGAGGAGGACTACGCCCGCCATCTCGTCGCCGTCACCGCCAACCCGGGCAGGGCGACGGAGTTCGGCATTCCCGAAGACAACATCTTCCCCCTGTGGGACTGGGTCGGCGGCCGCTATTCCCTGTGGTCCGCGGTGGGTCTGCCCATTGTCGTGGCCGCGGGAGTGGATAACTTCAACGAACTCCGGGCCGGCGCCGCCGCCATGGACGAGCATTTCCGCCAGGCCCCGTTCGGGGAAAACCTGCCGGTGTTGCTGGGCATGCTGGGGATCTGGTATCTGAACTACTGGAATGCTACCAGCTACGCCGTCCTGCCTTACCTGCAGCGGCTGCGGCTGTTTCCCGATTTCCTGCAGCAGCTGGAAATGGAGAGCAACGGAAAGTCCATGCGCACGGACAGCCGCGCCGTGGACTACGACACCGCGCCGGTGGTCTGGGGCTCGGTGGAGACCAACGGCCAGCACTCCTTCCACCAGCTGCTGCACCAGGGCACGCGATTTGTCCCGGTGGAATTCATCGCCGCCCTGGAACCCGGGAGAGGGGGTGATGAACGCCACCCCTGGGTGCTGGCCAGCTGCCTGGGACAGGCCCGCGCACTGATGACCGGCAAGACCCGGGAGGAGGCCAGGGAGGAACTGCTGAAGGAAGGAAAGCCGGAGGACGAGGCGGACCGCCTCGCCCCCCACAAGGCCATGCCGGGCAACCGGCCCAGCAACCTCATCCTGCTGGAACGACTGGACCCCCGTCACCTGGGCGCCCTCATCGCCCTGTATGAACACAAGGTCTACGTGCAGAGCGTGGTCTGGCACACCAACGCCTTCGATCAGTATGGGGTGGAGCTGGGCAAGGTCCTGGGTAAGCGCATCCACGGTGCCCTCACTGGCGGCGACGCCGGCGATCTGGATCCCGCCACTCGCGGCGTCATCGATCTGTATAAGAAAAAATACGGGAAATAAGGGTCAGGGTAGGATTTATAATCAGCCCGCATTCATCGAGCCGGTTTGATTCGATGGTTCCTCTTGCGTACCGGCGTATTTCAATCGTTGCATGTTGAGGCGTTCAACGATCATTTTTATGGAGAAAACCGCGCAAATAAAATACTCCGGCCTCAACGGCAGCGAGTAACGGGGCTCGGATTGCGTAATCACGTAGACCGAACTTATATAGACAAGACAGATATATAAAAATGCCGGAACGGCAATATCGTCCTGTCTACGGCGTACGAACAGAAAGACTATCCCGACAAGTGCAAGACCGAAAAACCAATAATGCAGGGATTTCATTATCGAGTATGTGGCGCTTGCCAGGCGGGAAGTCTGATATAAAGATTGCATGACCGGGAATATATAAATATCTCCCTGGCCTACCTGTATGTTCCAGCCCCACAGCAGAAGTGGCTTGTCTACGAAATACCATTTCAGATAGTGCCATGGATGCCGGACGACTCTGTGGAACATCAATCTGGCGAAAGCCGGATATGAACCGTTAAGCCGTTTCATGTCCCTGTTGGCCGGGTTGCTTTCATCCCTGGGGTTTGCGCGCCATATCCTGTAGTAATCGCTGTGCGAACCGATGACAAGATTCGTCAGCAGCCTGTCTGCGCCGGACGGGGCGTCAGGCGGCACATCAAATATCCCTCTTGCCTGCCATGCCCCCGCTATCGCAAAAAATATGACCAGGCACATCGCCATTCCTTTTGCGGCAGAATTCGATCGTGAGCTGTTTTCACGGCGATACAGAAATACAGCGGTCAGGATGAAAAAAACCGGCACGAAGAACATTACTGGGTTAATGAGCCAGGCAAGTCCGAAAAGCACGCCTGCGGCCGCATATTGAATGGCGGTCTTGTTTCGAAATGCCAGCAGGAATACATAGACGGAAGCTGTCAGAAAAAATCCATACAGCGTTTCCGTGAGCAGATCATCACCCAGGCTTACAAGATGCGGACTCAGTGCTACGAATATGGCAGGCAGAAGGGCCCACTTTATATCCATGAACAGCCTGGCGATAAGAAAAGTGAAAACGGCCGTTAATGCACCCAATAATGCCTGTAAATACACGATCAGCTGATAAGCATGGATATGCAGTATCTCTGCAACAAGGATAACCGCTGCCAGAAAAGCGGGGTATCCGGGCGCCCAATATGCATCCGGCACCGGTGCCTCGCTTCCGGCCTCCTTTGAAAAGGTGGAATGATTTAACAGGTTTTTTGCATACTGCAGATAATGGATTGTATCCCCCCTTATCGACGTATCTATCATGGTATGCTTATCATATGAAACGCGAATCCACAGAGAGAGAAAGAGGATAAAAATCAAGGCATAAATATTATGGTATTTATCCGCCACTGAGCATGACCCCGATAGAAAGAAAAATATTTCTCCGGAATTTTCCGAAGTTTACTTTGTTATGGCTGACAGTAATTGATCAAGCCTGCGATTTGATTTTGAGGCCAGAATAAACAAAACATCGAGTGATCGCCACGATCCCGGTCCGAATGCGTGAAATGGGTCGTGGAATGATTGGATGCGGATAAGTTTTTGATTTGTGTATTGAATCACACGATGACGATGAGGATCTTGTTTCGAATAAACTTCAAGAGAGTCTGCCCGGACTGAGGCCTTGGCGGCAGGCGATGCATCTTTCTTTCAGGAAGTACGAGAGAACTTGGGCGTTGAAGCCACCTGCGGAGCCATCAGGAAGGCGGAGGGTACTATGTATTGCGTGAGATGCCGGAGCATGGCATCCATTTTGATGGAGAAACTGGCGGTTTAAATCCGGATCACCGGCTTAAAAAATATCTCGATTTTAAACAGGGAATAAGTCGGATCCTGCCCTAGGGTCCCGGTGACCAGCCGGCGTCGGCCCACACCTCGCCGCTGATCGCGGAGTTGGAGATCATGGCGCATATGGCGTTGGCGATCTCCTCCGGACGGATCAGGCGGTTCAGTTGGGTCTTGGGCAGGATGTGTTCCTTGATGAAGTCTTCACCCAGCGCCCGCACCATGGGAGTGTCGGTATAGCCGGGGTGGATGACCCCGCAGCGCACGCCGTGGAAGATGGCTTCCATGGTCAGGGTGGCGGCCGCGCCTTCCAGGCCGGCCTTGGTGGTGGCGTAGGAAATCTGGCCCTTGTTGCCCTGGGAGGAGACGGAACCGATAAAGATCACCGTGCCCTGTACGCGTTCATCCGGCTGCCACTTGCGCAGGCCGCGGACAGCGCGGTCTTCGGCGATCCAGGCCACCATTTCCAGGGCCCAATAGATTGGGGCAATAAGGTTGATCTCGGTGACCAGGCGGAAAGTGTCGATGTCATAGATGGTGGCCTTGCCGGTTTCCTTGTCCACTTTCACCGCGAGGGCATCACGGGTGATGCCGGCGGCCGGCACGCAGATGTTGACCAGTCCGTGATCCCGGGTCATGGATTCGAAGACGCGGTGGCGGAATTCACCGTCGGTCACGTCGCCGGTAAAGGGAACGGCAACCTCGCGGCCCGTCTCCTGGTTGATGGCCTGCGCCGCCTCACCGACGGCCTGGTTGACGTCCACCATGCCGACGGCCGTGGCGCCCTCTTTGGCCAGTTCGGCGGCGACGGCCCGGGCAATGCCGCTGGCGGCCCCGGTGATGACTGCAATCTTGTTCTCGATTTCCATCCTGTTTACCTTCCCCTGTTCTGGTTAGGTCTGAATCCCATTTTACGCGCTTTTTGTGCATTGCAACAGAGCACTGCAGCAAAATCTATAGGATGATAAATAAGCCATTGTTTTAGCTTATGAAAATAAAAAGCCCGCACGGAGCGGGCTTTCAGGCAACAGTGGTTTTCCCCGGTCAGGCGGCGGCGAGCTTGGCCTTCTCCAGGCGCTTGCGCAGCTGCTTGACCTCATTGCGCAGCGATGCCGGCAGGCGGTCGCCGAAGCGCGCGTAGTACTCCTCGATCCAGGGGATCTCCTGCAGCCAGCCGTCCAGATCAACGCGCAGCAGTTCCGCCA
>JARRRO010000011.1:0-11748 GCA_037380645.1 Gammaproteobacteria bacterium
GCGCGGTTGAAGGAATAGCACATCTTGTTCAGGGCATAGCCCTTCATGGACTGATGGCCGTTGAACATCACCGTCCCGGGGATGTCCTGTTCCACCTCTTTTTCCACTACCGCCGCCATGGCAGCCTCCGCTACGCTTGAATTTAACGCTATTCTAGGCAGCCGGGCGGCCAAACCAAGCAAACTCCGCGGTTCGTTTGATTTAAATCAAAGTCGGGGCTCGGGGCTCTTAACAATATAGCCAACCAATTGAACAACAAAAGCAATTCTCGCAGAGACGCCAAGACGCAAAGACAATTAGAGAATCGTTTTAAGATATTGATTCTTTGATTTATTTCTTGGCGGCTCTGCGCCTTTGCGAGATCCCTTCATACACAAAAAAGGGGCCGCGAGGGCCCCTTTCTCGCGTTACCGCTTCCGGCTACTTCAGGCTCTTCTCCAGGCGGTCCAGGGTCTCCATGGCGGGCATCACCTGGTCGATGCTGGAGTTGGGTTCGCGGCCCTCCTGGATGGCGGCGATGAATTCGCGGTCCTGCAGCTCTATGCCGTTCATGGACACGGCAACGTTGGACAGGTCCACGGGCTTCTCGTAGCCGTCCACCAGTTCATCGTAACGGGCGAGATAGGTGCCGTTGTCGCAGATGTAGCGGAACCACGTCCCCAGCGGGCCATTGTTGTTGAAGGACAGCGCCAGGGTGCAGAGGGAACCGGAGGGCGCTTTCATCCCTATACTCATGTCCATGGCGATCTTCAGTTCGGGGTGATGCGGTCCTTCCAGGGCCTGGACCTGTTCGGCGACCTCCCCGGTCTGGTACTGGAACAGATCGACGGTATGACAGGCATGGTGCCAGAGCAGGTGATCGGTCCAGCTGCGGGGCTTGCCCTCGGCGTTCTTGTTTTCCCGGCGGAAGAAAAAGGTCTGTACCACCAGGTGCTGGAGCTTAAGTTCCCCGGCCTGGATCTTGTTGTGGATCCACTGGTGGCTGGGGTTGAATCGACGGGTGTGACCGCCCATGGCCACCAGGCCGGTCTTCTTCTGCGCCTTGAGGATGCGTTTGGCATCGTCCAGGCAATCAGCGACGGGGATCTCCACCTCTACGTGCTTGCCCGCCTCCATGACCTGGATGGCCTGGTCGGCGTGGATCTGGGTAGGGGACGTGAGAATGGCGGCCTCGATGCCGGGCTGGGACAGGGCCTCCTCCAGATCGGTGGTCCAGTGGGGAATGCCGTAATCCTTGGCGACCTTTTCCGTGGAGTCGGAACTGCCGCCGGCGATAGACGCTACCTCGACGCCCTCTATATTCTTCAATCCGTCCAGATGCTTCTTTGCAAACGCACCCTGGCCTACCATGCATATCTTCATCAAACTCCTCCTTAGTGATCTTGTTTTGAAGTAAAAAGGGTTCAGGGCCTTTTTATTTCCTTTTTCTTTACGAACACCCGAAAATGAGCTCTGAGCCCCCTTCAGGCGATGCTGCCTAAGTATACCAGCTACTCCCTCAGCCTGCTACGATTTTGCATAATAACTTATTGAATATTAAGATTTTTACCTGACGGCCACCTGGACGTCCGCGGCGGGCCTGTGATAGATTTGAGCCTGTCCTTAAGATGCTATGCAACAAGCATGGTCATATCAAGCTAATCACTCCCGAGGGGAACCGAGGAAACCGCAATGAGCGCGCAACAGGCAAAGACAGGCACCGAACTGCAGACCGACTTCAGCCACATCATCGGCGGCGAAGCCGTGACCGGCGACGACCGGATGGACGTCATCAATCCCTCCACCGGCCGTGCCTTCGCCCGTTGCCCCCGGGCCGGCGAAAAGGAACTGGACCGGGCCGTTGCCGCAGCCCGCGAGGCATTCAAGTCCTGGAGCGAAACCCGCTATGCAGAACGCGCCGCATTGCTGGGCAGGATGGCCGAGGCCCTGGAGGAAAACCAGGACTGGATGGGGGAGCTCCTGACCCGCGAACAGGGCAAGCCCGTGGGCCAGGCGCGGGCCGAGATCGGCCGCGGCAAGGGCCAGCTCACCGGCCTGTCCAGCATAGAGATACCGGTGCAAACCCTGGTGGACGACGACGACAAGCATATCGAATTGCACTACCGGCCCCTGGGCGTGGTCGGCATCATCACGCCCTGGAACGCCCCCATCAATCTGGCCCTGGGCCCCATCGCCTCGGCCCTGTACACGGGCAACACCATCGTCCTCAAGCCCTCCCCCTATACCCCCCTGACCACGCTGAAGATGGGCGAGCTCATGGGAAAAATTTTTCCTCCGGGCGTGGTCAACGTGCTGGCCGGCGGGGACGAACTGGGGCAACTCATGACCGAGCACCCGGATATCAACAAGATCTCCTTCACCGGCTCGGTGGAGACCGGCAAGAAGGTCATGGCCTCCTGCGCCTCCACCATCAAGCGCCTGACCCTGGAGCTGGGCGGCAACGATCCCGCCATCGTCCTGGATGACGTGGACCCCAAGGAGGTGGCCAGGAAGTTGTTCTTTGCCGGCACCGTCAATTCCGGCCAGGTGTGCATGGCGGTGAAGCGCGTCTATGCCCACGAGAAGATCTTTGCTGCCTTGTGCGAGGCCCTGGCGGAGGAGGCCCGCAACGCCAGGCTGGGTGACGGCATGGATCCGGAAACCCAGCTCGGCCCGTTGCAGAACAGGATGCAGTACGACAAGGTCAAGGACTTCCTGGAAGATACGAGAAAGAGCGGCGCCCGCATCCTCGCCGGCGGCGAGGTGCCGGAGGGGGACGGCTATTTCATTCCCCCCACCATCGTCACCGACATAGCCGAGGACGCCCGGCTGGTGCGTGAGGAACAGTTCGGTCCGGTGATTCCGGTGCTGAAGTTCTCGGACATCGACGACGCCATAGCCCGCGCCAACGACACCGACTACGGCTTGTGCGGCTCTGTATGGACCAAGGATTTAAACAAAGGCGCCGAACTGGCGGCCCGCCTGGAAGTGGGCACTGCCTGGGTCAACCAGCACCGCGCCACCCATCCCCTGGTGCCCTTCGGCGGCGCCAAGCAGTCCGGCCTGGGCAGGCAGTATTCCATTCTCGGCCTGCTTGGGTATATGGAACCGCTCGTCATTAGTGTGGCGAAGAAATGAGTGTGAGCTGTAAGAGGTGAAGGGTGAGGAGTTACTGCCTAGTGCAGCACTGTCAGTCTTATAGACACCTTACCCCTCACTCCTTATTCAATCGCCATGGGCAGACTCAAAAACCCCCGGAACCTCGATCGCTTGTCTCTGACCACCTCGCCGTTGAGTCTGAGTCCGGGGAAACGCTTGACCAGTTCGCCTATGGCGATGCGTGCTTCCAGCCGCGCCACGTTCAGACCGGCGCAGGTGTGGATGCCGCCGCCGAAGGCCAGGTGGTCCTGGGGGTTACGGGTGACGTCGAAGCGGTCGGGTTCGGCGTAGACCTCCGGGTCCCGGTTCGCCGCGCCTATGCACAGGGTCAGCACCGTGCCGGCGGGGATAGCGATGCCTTCGAAGTCCACATCAAGGGTGGTCAGGCGGTTGCCCAGCTGCACCGGGCTTTCATAGCGCAGCATCTCCTCCACCGCTGAATCGATCAGATCCGGTTGCGAACGCAGCTTCTCCATCTCCTGCGGGTGCGTGAGCAGGGCATGGACACCGTTGCCTATAAGATTGGTGGTGGTCTCGTGACCGGCGTTGAGCAGGAAGATGCACTGGTGATAAAGCTGCTGGTTGGAAAGGGTGAATCCGTCCGACTCCCAGCGGATAAGGCGGCTCAGGATATCGTCATAATCGTCCGACAGGTTGCGCCGCCGATCCGCCACCAGCACCTCCAGGTAGTCCAGGAACTCCCGCACCGCCCGGTTGCCCGTCTCGAACTGCTCCCGGCTCAGATTGAATTCCAGGGCCCCCAGGATCGCCGCCGACCAGCCGCGCAGCGGCCCCCGCTCCTCCCGGGGCACGCGCAGCAGATTGCCGATGACTTCCACCGGGATGACGCTGGCATAGTCCTCGATCATGTCGAACTCACCCTTTTCCGCCACCTCTCGCAGCAAACGCTCCACCAGGCGGCGGACGTTCGGCTCCATGGCCTCGATGGCGCGGGGTGAGAGGGCGCTGCCAAAGGCCTTACGCACGTGGGTGTGCAGCGGGGGATCGTTGAATACCAGGCTGGTGGTGTGGTGTTCGTACAGCAGCGAATCGTCAAAGGCGGGTTTGAACTGGATCTTCTTGTCCGAGCTGAAGGCCTTGGGGTCCCGGTAGATGCGCCGCAGGTCGCCGTGCCGGGTCAGGAACCAGCTGCCGTCGGGACAGCGATGCACGGGGTCGGTACGACGCAGGGCGTGATACAGCGGATAGGGATCCTCGTACATGTAAGCCGGCGGATCGGCTGGATTGAATCCGGCCACCTGTTGCGCCAGCGCCTTACTGGATTGCTTCATTTTCTATCTCTGCCAAACATAACAACAATTTCCTCGCCAAGACGCAAAGGCGCCAAGAAAAATATTAATCTGTTTTCACCAGACATTTTTTAATCTTTGCGTCTTCGCGTCTTTGCGAGAAATCTTTTTATTTCAGCCATTTTCCCTCAGCGGCGGACTGCTCCAGCAGTGCTGCCGGCCGCCAGTAATGGTCGCCGAATCGTTCCCGGAATTTATTTATGCCGTCCAGAACTTTCTGCAGCCCGATGTCCGCCGCGTAGAACATGGGTCCGCCGCGGAAGCGGGGGAAGCCGTAGCCATTCAGCCAGATCACATCGAGATCGGCGGCGCGGCGGGCGATGCCCTCTTCCAGTATCTTCGCCCCTTCGTTGATCAGTGCATACAGCATGCGTTCCCGGATTTCCTCCTCCTTGATCACACGCTGTTCAACGCCCAGGGTATGGGCCTCTTTGCGGATGATTTCGATGACCTCCGGATCGTCCCGCTTCTCCCCGCTGTCCGGGTCATATAGATAAAAGCCTTTGCCGGTCTTGCGCCCCAGGCGTCCCGCCTCCACCAGCACGTCCGCCGGCCGGAAGTACAGCGGGTCGTCGGGGCGCTGCGGGTTTTCCCGCCGCGCCTTGTAGCTGATATCCAGTCCCGACATGTCCAGCACCGCCATCGGTCCCATGGCCATTCCAAAGGACTGCATGGCCGCATCGATGTCCTTCGGCGGCGCACCTTCCAGCAGCAGCATCTGCCCTTCCCGGCCATAGGCGGCGTACATGCGGTTACCCGCGAAGCCGTAGCACAGACCCACCGGCACCGGGATCTTGCCGATGCGCCGGCCCACGGCCATGGCGGTTTTCATGGCGCGATCATCCGTGCTCCCCGCCCGCACCACTTCCAGCAGCTTCATGACATCCGCCGGGCTGAAGAAATGCATGCCCAGCACCCGCTGCGACCGTTTCACGGATGCGGCGATGGGGTCTATGTCCAGATAGGAGGTATTGGTTGCCAGGATCGCATCGTCTTTGCAGACTTCGTCGAGCCGGGTGAAGATTTCCCGCTTTACCTCGAGATTTTCGAAGGCGGCCTCGATGATCAGGTCCGCCTCCCGCAGATCGCCGTAGTCGCAAGTGCTGCGTATCAGCCCGCGCCGGGCCGATGCCTGGTCCCTGCTGATGCGGCCCCGTTTCACGTTCCCTGCATAGCGCTGCTCGATGGCCGCCAGTCCCTGGTCCAGGTTTTCACGGTTGTTCTCCACCAGCGTCACCGGCACGCCCGCGTTGGCGAAACACATGGCGATGCCGGTACCCATGGTGCCGGCGCCGACGACGCCCGCGGTCTTGATCTCGGCGGGCTCGGTTTTCTCGTCCAGTCCCTCCGGCCGGGATGCCTGCCTCTCGGCAAAGAAGGCGTGCCGCAGCGCCCGGGCCTGGCCGGACGCCCGGCACTGGAGAAAGATCTCCCTTTCCTTTTGCAGCCCTTCCTCGAAGGACAGCAGCAAGGCATTTTCCACGGCGTCTATGGCGCGCAGCGGCGATTCCTGGCCGCGGTATTTCTTTTCCATTTTCCGGCGCCAGCCGGCGAAGAAGGCGTCGCGATCGGGCGGCTCCTGCACGGGACGCTCGGCGATGCGCAGAGCCTTCAATTCCGGGGAAGCCAGGAGTCTCCGGGCAAAGCGGCGGGTCGCCTCGAGCACATCGCCTTCGGTGATCTCGTCGATACCTTGATGCTCCAGCAGTTCTTCCACCGGCCGCGGCTTGCCGGAGGTGATCATCTCCAGGGCGGTCTCCACACCGACGATCCGCGGCAGGCGCTGGGTGCCTCCGGCCCCCGGGATGAGACCCAGAGTGACCTCCGGCAGGCCGACGCGGGTGCCCCGCTTCGCCACGCGGAACTGGCAGGCCAGCGCTGTCTCGAAGCCGCCCCCCAGGACGGTGCCGTGCAGGGCGGCGATCACCGGCTTGGGGGATTCATCCAGGCGCCGAAGGACATCGGGAAGGTGGGGGGCCACCGGGGGCCGGTCGAACTCGGCGATGTCCGCCCCGGCGATAAAGGTCCGTCCCACACAGGCCAGGATGATGCCCCGGATGCCATCGTCCGCCAGCGCCTCGTCCATACAGTCGATCAGTCCCCGGCGCACGGCCTGCGACAGGGCGTTGACCGGCGGGTTGTCGACGATGACCAGGCCAAGGCTGTCATCCCTGGTCAACTGAACCGTGGCATCCATGGTCACTCTGCGGGCTGCCGGAAACGGCGGTAATAGGCGGGCCTTGCCTTGGGCAGATAGCCGTCCGCGTTCTCCATGGTGGACTGCAGGTAGTGTTCGGCGCCCGGTCCCAGGAGCGCGTAGAGATTTGCCGTGAGATGCTGCGCGCTGAGACCGGGCCAGCCGGAGGGCAGCAGTTCCACGGGCAGGTCGGTGTCCCTGAGCAGGAGGCGTCGGTATTCATGAATGAGGAGGGTACGCAGCTGGAAGCAGATTTCCGGTTCGATCTCTTCCAGCTTGTTCACGGTCTGCATCACCGGCCGGAACACGGACAGGAAATGCTGGTATTCCCGCCCCAGTTTGTCCAGCCCCCAGCGGGTCCGGGCCAGCAGTTTCAGTGCCTTGGTGGAGGCGACGTGCCGCGGCGCGGCGTTCAATACGATGACGTGGTCAAACAGGCCCATTTCTGTCAGGGTCTCGTCCAGGGACTGCTCGTTGGACTTGGGATGGGCAAACAGATCCGGGGCCAACTGGCCGAAGCCCTGCCAGTGCAGGTTCTTGCGCAATTCCTCCTTCTTCCCGGCGGGAACGGTGGAACAGTAGACCAGGGTCCATTCCCCGTCCCAGTCGGGACGTTCCGCGCTGTAGATACGCCGGTCGGCTTTTTCAAACTGGTTCTTGCCGGCCTCGGTCAGGGTGTAATAGCTGCGCCGGCCGATCCGGTTCACGTCCAGCCAGCCCTCCTTTACCAGGCGATAGACCGAAGTCCTGACCAGGCGCTCGTTGATGCCCAGCGGCTCCATGGCCCGGATCAGGCTGCCCAGCCAGATGCTGCCCCCGTGGGGGGAAATGGAGTCGCCGAACACCGTAATCACCAGTGAGGTGCCACGCAGGGATCGGGCCTTGGTGATCTGGCTCAGCAGCCTGTTGACGATGTCACGCTGATTCATGACTCTGTCAGAGGTTCGCCGGTTTTCCGGCCGCAGGCGGGTTATATCAGCTGTCAAAGTCCACGACCACCTTTGCCGTAACCGGATGTGCCTGGCAGGTGAGGATCAGGCCGTTTTTAACATCTTCTCCGCTCAAGGCATGGTTAAGATCCATGTCCACCCGCCCTTCCACCAGCTTGGCCTTGCAGGTGGCGCAGACCCCGCCCTTGCAGGAAAAGGGCAGATCGGCGCCATGGCCCAGGGCCGCGTCCAGGATGTTCTCTCCATCAAAGCTCAGTTCGAAATTGATGGAACGCCCGTCCGCCCTGACAGTCACTTCACTGACCTTGCCGGCATACTGCAGGACCCGGGCGTGGTGTTTCTCGATGACCGCCTGGGCATCCTCCGCCGAGGAATAGAATAATTCATAGTGGATATGGGATTCGTCTACGCCTTCCGAGCGCAGACCGCGGGATACCTCCGAGATCATGGACTCGGGACCGCACAGGAAGAATTCATCAGTGGAGGCGAGGTCGATGAGGTGCTTGTTCTGCAGCTCCGCTCCCTTGCGGTTGTTGATGCGCCCGTACAGGACTTCCGCATCCTGTTCCTCCCGGCTCAACACGTTGATCCAGTTGAAACGGTCCAGGTAGCGGTTCTTGAGAAAGCCCAGCCGGTCCTTGAACATGATGGTGGAAGAACTGCGGTTACCATATATCAGGGTAACCCGGCTCCCGGCCTCGGTGGCCAGAATGGTCTTTATGATGGACAGGATCGGCGTGATACCGCTGCCGGCGGCGACGCACATGTAGTTTTTCCTGTTTTCCGGGTCCAATTCCGTGGTGAACGTCCCGCTGGGGGGCATGACTTCCATGACATCCCCTGCCCTCAGGTCGTCATTGGCGTAGTTGGAAAACACGCCGCCGGCAATCCTTTTTATCGCCACCTCCAGTCCCGGGTCGCCGACTCCGGAACAGATGGAGTAGGAGCGGCGTATTTCCTGGCCGTCCAGGGTCGTGCGCAGGGTCAGATACTGGCCCTGCCTGAAGCGGAAGATACCGGCCAGCTCCTCCGGCACTTCGAAACGCACGCACACCGCCTCGTCGGTCTCCGGTGTCACCTCCGCGATATGCAGGGGATAAAAATCACTCTCCGCCACGGGGCCGGGTTCCCGGTCCAATTCTCTGGTGTTGTTCAGATGCATTTGAAATGGTCGAAGGGTTCCCGGCATGCCTCGCACCGGTACAGCGCCTTGCAGGCCGTGGATCCGAACTGGCTGATCAATCGCGTTTCTTCACTGCCGCAGCGGGGGCAGGTCACCGGCCGGTCGGGCCCGCCCAGGGGTTGTGGCGGCGCGATCCCGTATTCCCGCAGCGCCCGCCGGCCGGCCTCGGTCATGTGTTCCGTGCTCCAGGCCGGTGCGAGTTCCGTCACCACGCGTATGTCATATTCGGTATGCCCGGTTAATCTGTCGCAAATGTCCCGTTCGATCTCCTTCATGGCGGGGCAGCCGGAATAGGTGGGCGTGATGACCACCACCACCGTATCCCCCTCCCGCCTGACGTCCTTGAGTACGCCCAGATCCCAGATGGAGATGAGCGGGATCTCCGGGTCTTTGACCTCATCCAATAATGCCCATAACTGCGGGCAGCCGGATTCTTCCCGGCGTCGCCGCCGTTCTGCCAGCTCGTCCGGCATTGCCGTTGCGGCCGTCATCCTTTAACTACCACCGCAGCCCGGGATAGGCCCGCTGCAGAAACTGCATCTCGGCCAGCAGATAGCCCAGGTGTTCGGTGTGGATGCCGTCACGGCCGCCGGTGACCGACCAGTCCCCCGGGGGCGGCGACAAGGTAGCCTCTTCCAGTATACCTTGTATCGCCGCCCGCCAGGGCTGCTTCAGCTGCGTCCGATCCACGGCGACGCCGGCGTCGGCCAGCCGCCTCTCCTCGTCGTTCATTTCGAACAGTTCATGGGTATAACCCCAGAGTTCGTCCACGGCTTTCTGCATGCGCCTATGGCTCTCCTCCGTCCCGTCCCCCAGACGCAGGGCCCAATCATGACTGCGGCGCAGATGATAGCGCGTCTCCTTAATCGCCTTGGCGGCGATGTCGGCGAGCCGCTGATCCCTGGATGGCTGCAGCCGATCCAGGAACTCCGTGTAGAAAACGTCCAGGATCAACTGCCGGGCCATGGTGAAGGCGAAGTCGCCGCGCGGCAGTTCCGTGATGAGGAGGTTGTGGAACTCGCGGCAGTCGCGCAGAAAGGCCAGATCGTCCTCGGTCCTGCCCAGCCCTTCCAGTTCCGCGGCGTAGGAGTAAAACAGGCGCGCCCGGCCGATGTAGTCCAGGGCCACGTTGCTCATGGCCAGGTCCTCCTCCAGGAAGGGACCGTTGCGGCACCACTCGGCCAGCCGTTGCCCCAGCACCAGGGAATCGTCCCCGAGGGCCAGTACGTAATTGAACAATGCTTTTTTGTCAGAGGCAGCTGTCATATCTATTTCATACAGGTGAATCGCAATTCGTGAATCGTTTAAACGCGAAAAGGCCATCCCTCACGATTTACCATTCACGATTTACCTTCCGTCACATGTTCTTCACTTCCTCCGGCAATTGATAATGAGTGGCATGCCTATACGGCTTGTCATCCATGGGATCGTAGAAGCTTGGTGCGTCCTCCTCCTGGGAGGCAACGATGTCGCTGGACTTCACCACCCAGATGCTCACCCCCTCGCTGCGGCGCGTATAGCAATCGCGGGCATAGGCCAGGGCCTGCTCGTGATCCTCGGCGTGCAGGCTGCCCACGTGCTTGTGATCCAGGCCGCGCCGGGAGCGGACAAACACCTCGAACAGCGGCAGGTTGGTTTGATCAGTCATGTTTCCCCCTCTTTCGCAGTCAGGCGGCCCGGTGCTCCGTCCGGGCGCGCAGCTTTTCTTCATAGGCGTGCATGGCTTCCCGCACCCATTCGCCCTCTTCGTGGGCGCGGACATGGTGGGCGATGCGCTGCCGGTTGCAGGGCCCGTTGCCGTTGATGACCCGGTTGAATTCCTCCCAATCGATCTCGCCGAAATCATAATGGCCGCGTTCTTCATTCCACTTCAGAGCAGGATCCGGGATAGTAACTCCCAGATACTCTGCCTGGGGCACTGTCTGGTCGACGAACTTCTGCCGCAGATCATCGTTGCTCTGGCGCTTGATCTTCCACTGCATGGACTGGGCGCTGTGGGCGGATTCGGTATCGTGAGGGCCGAACATCATCAGGGTTGGCCACCACCAGCGGTTCATGGCGTCCTGGACCATGGCCTTCTGCTCCTCGCTGCCGCCCGCCAGGGCCAGAAGGCTCTCGTAGCCCTGGCGCTGGTGGAAACTTTCCTCCTTGCAGATACGCACCATGGCCCGCGCGTAAGGACCGTAGGAGGTGCGCTGCAGGGAAATCTGGTTGACGATGGCGGCGCCGTCCACCAGCCAGCCTATCATCCCCACGTCCGCCCAGGTAAGGGTGGGATAGTTAAAGATGGAGGCGTATTTCGCCAGGCCGGTCTGCAGGGCGGACACCATCTCCTCGCGGGTCGCCCCCAGGGTCTCGGCAGCGCTGTAGAGATAAAGGCCATGGCCACCCTCGTCCTGCACCTTGGCCAGCAGGATGGCCTTACGCCGCAGTGAGGGCGCGCGGGTGATCCAGTTGCCCTCGGGCTGCATGCCGATAACCTCGGAGTGGGCGTGTTGGGAGATCTGCCGTATCAGGTTGCGGCGGTATTTCTCCGGCATCCAGTCCTTGGGCTCGATCTTCTGCTCCCCCGCGATGCGCTGCTGGAAGCGCTGCTCGTGCGCGCCGGTTGTCGTTGTTGCTTCGCTCATGCCCAGACCATCCGCCGGTTAAAGAAAATTTATGATACTATTTTATCAATTTTATTCAATTATATGTATCATTTATATATCCATGCTATTTCTTTTGCTTCAATAACTTATACCCTTTCCAGGATCAAGGCGATACCCTGCCCCACCCCTATGCACATGGTACACAGGGCATAGCGCCCGCCCTGTCGCTGCAGCTGCCGGACGGCCGTGGTCACCAGCCGCGCCCCGCTCATGCCTAAGGGATGCCCCAGGGCGATGGCGCCGCCGTTGGGGTTCACGTGGGCAGCATCGTCAGGCAGACCCAGGTCGCGCAACACCGCCAGGGCCTGGGCGGCGAAGG
>JARRRO010000012.1:0-11419 GCA_037380645.1 Gammaproteobacteria bacterium
AGCCCTTCCTTCTCCCAGAGAATGCGCAGGAAAGTCCAGTGGCCGAAGGACACGGAATACTCCATAAGCCTTATCTGGAGGATCCTCACAAAGGCCCGCCACGCATCCTTCACCAGGTGGGCAAGCTTGTCCTCGGGCACCGCCTCCTGCCATTGCCGTATTATCTCCTCCATGGTGGCATCGTTTGTTTTGCTTGATTTGGCCATTTCCACCTCCCTATTTTAGTGTTCATATTACACCTGTAAGCTTTGACGGTATACCAGGCAGGTTTGGTTCCCGCTGCGGCTGCAGGAGAAGGGGATCGGCAACCCTGACAGGATCGGGTAATCATGAACTGTGCAGGGATCGACAACTCTGACGGGATCAGAGTTGGACGCGCTTTAGCGCACCCGCAGGGGGCAGGCCAGGGACGGCCTGCCTCAGCCTGCGACCATTAAAGAACTTTTAATCAGGTGGAGCAGGATTTGCCGGGCGGCAAACAGGGTCAGGGGAACAATGCGTCTGGGATGGTTGGTGGGCCGTGCAGGGATCGAACCTGCGACCACCTGATTAAAAGTCAGATGCTCTACCGACTGAGCTAACGGCCCCATGGCAGCGACGCGCGGCCCGCCGCGTTTGCGGCGAAGGGCGCCGATAATACCGGAGTTTGACGGGGGGATAAACCCGCTCCCGGCCGGCGGGATGCCGGGCAGACGGCCTCTCCTGTACCGCCGAACTTGATTTTCTCCCCCTTCCTCCCTATTTTCAGCGCATCTTGACGCTTGAGGATCAAACGGTGCCTATTTATGAATATCAGTGCGACGCCTGCGGCCACCACCTGGAGGCCCTGCAGAAGATCAGCGATGCGCCCCTGAAGACCTGTCCGGAATGCCACCGGGACAGCCTGCGCAAGCGGGTGTCCGCCGCCGCCTTCCGGCTCAAGGGCAGCGGCTGGTACGAGACCGATTTCAAGAACAAGAAACCGTCCGGGCAGACCGGCGAGGCGCCCCCCGCCAAGGGCGCCGATAAAGCCGATAAAAAGGAGTCCACCGGCGACAAGGCAAAAAGCACGGAGTCGGGCGGGGGCAAGGCCGAGTCCGGCTGAGGGACCGTGGTTCCCTAGGAAATATCCCGGAAATCCGGCATGCTGTCCGCATGCCCACCCTGCGCAAATACCTCATCGCCGGACTCCTGGTGTGGCTGCCCCTGGCGGCCACCGTGGTCCTTATCCGGCTGGTCATCGGCCTGCTGGACGGGATCGTGCTTCTCCTCCCGCCGGAATTCCGACCCCAGGCACTGCTGGGGGTTTCCATCCCCGGCATGGGCCTGGTACTGGCTATCGCCATCCTGCTGCTCACCGGCATGCTCGCCGCCAACATCCTGGGCCGGCGCCTGGTGGCCCTGTGGGAGGCGATCCTGGGTCGCATCCCGCTGGTGCGCACCATCTACAACGCAGTCAAGCAGATCTCGGCCACCATCCTGGACTCGGAGGGGAAGTCCTTCCGTAAGGTGGTCATGGTGGAATACCCCAAAGACGGTATCTGGAGCATCGGTTTTCTGACCAACCGGGAAGTCGACGTGCAGACCGGTGAAATCGGGGAGGAGATGACAGCGGTGTTCGTGCCGACCACACCCAATCCCACCTCAGGTTTCATCGTTCTTCTCCCCGCAGGAAAAGTCTTCGAGCTGGATATGAGCGTGGAGGAGGGCATCAAATTCGTCATTTCCATGGGGGTGATTGTCCCGGAAGGACCGCTCCGGGGTTCCCTGCCTGCCGGCGCTGTTGCGCAATCCGCGGCTGACTCGTAAGATGCCGCCTTTTTTGTGAACCTCTAGCCTATCGCCATGCGCAGCCATTATTGCGGACGACTGAATGCCTCCCTGATCGATCAGGAGGTGCAGCTTTGCGGCTGGGTGCACCGGCGGCGGGACCACGGCGGGGTCATCTTCATCGACCTGCGCGACCGCGAGGGCCTGGCCCAGATCGTCTTCGATCCGGACCGTCCCGATCCCTTCGCCGTCGCCGATACCGTCCGCAACGAATTTGTAATTCGCATCACCGGCCGGGTCCGGCACCGCCCCGAGGGAACGGTCAACCCCAATCTGCCCACCGGTGAGGTAGAGGTGCTGGGCCACAGCATCGAGGTCCTGAACCGGGCCAAGACGCCGCCGTTTCAGCTGGATGACGAGCACGTCGCTGACGAGACCCGCCTGCACTACCGCTACGTGGACCTGCGCCGCCCCGAGATGCAGCACAACCTGCAGCTGCGCAGCCGGGTTTCCCGCTTCTTCAGGGAATTCCTTCACCGGCACGGCTTCCTCGAGGTGGAGACACCGGTGCTGACCCGGGCCACGCCGGAAGGCGCGCGCGACTACCTCGTACCCAGCCGCACCCACCCTGGACAGTTCTTCGCTCTGCCCCAGTCGCCGCAGCTGTTCAAGCAGCTGCTGATGATGTCCGGCATCGATCGCTACTACCAGATCGCACGCTGCTTTCGTGACGAAGATCTACGCGCCGATCGCCAGCCTGAATTCACCCAGCTGGATATCGAGGTCTCATTCATGGACGAGACCGCCATCACCGGCCTCATGGAGGAGATGATCCGCGACCTGTTCGCGGAGATCCTGGACGTCAACCTGCCCGATCCCTTCCCTCGCATGACCTACGCCGAAGCCATGCACCGCTTCGGCACGGATCGCCCTGACCTGCGCAACCCTTTGCAACTGGTGGAGTTGGGCGACCTCATGACCGGGGTGGAATTCAAGGTCTTTTCCGCGCCCGCCGGCCAGCCCGACGGCCGCGTCGCGGCCCTGCGCCTGCCGGATGGCGGGACCCTGACGCGCAAGGAGATCGACGACTATACCGCCTATGTCGCCCAGTTCGGCGCCAAGGGACTGGCCTATATCAAGGTCAACGATGTCGGGCGCGGACGGGATGGCCTGCAGTCCCCCATCCTCAAGTTCCTGCCGGATGATGTCATCGAGGCGGTCCTGCAGCGCACCGGTGTGGCGGACAACGACCTCATCTTTTTCGGCGCTGACAAGGCGAAGATTGTGAACGACTCTCTAGGCGCGCTGCGCAACCGCCTGGCTCTGGATCGGGACCTGCACATAGGCGACTGGGCGCCACTGTGGATAGACGATTTCCCCCTGTTCGAATACAACGATGAGGAAAAGCGATGGGACCCCCTGCACCACCCCTTTACCTCTCCCCGGGCCGAGGATCCCGCCGCCATCCAGAAAGACCCTGACAATGCCCTGTCACGGGCCTATGACCTGGTCCTCAACGGCCTGGAACTGGGCGGCGGCTCCATCCGTATCCACGACCCAGACATGCAGCTGGCCATGCTGGAGCTGCTGGGCATAGACCACGAACACGCCCGGGAGAAGTTCGGCTTCCTCATCGACGCCCTGGATTACGGCTGCCCGCCCCACGGCGGCATCGCCTTCGGTCTGGACCGCATCGTCATGCTCATGGCCGACGCCCATTCCATCCGCGACGTCATCGCCTTCCCCAAGACCCAGACCGCCGCCTGCCCCCTGACCTCGGCGCCGTCGCCCGCCAGTGATCAGCAGCTCAAGGAACTGGGCATCCGGTTAGCGAAACAGCCAAAATCCGGTCCCTGAAAAACAGGATATGCCACAGTGATCACAGCGGAGCACGGGGGATTAAAACTGATTGAGATGCAGGTATTCACTTGCTTGCACACATATATAGCTGCCTGTTGTCACTGGAAAACACTTCTAAACTTCCTCTGTGGCCTCTGTGGCTAAACAGGTTTTTCCCTGAAACACCCGGAGAGCGCCCACCTTGCTTTAGTGTCTTAAACACACTAAAATTAGTGTATATATGACACTTTAAAAGCATGTATACGTACGAGCATCCTCATCCCGCCGTCACTACGGACGTGGTCCTGTTCACCATCCAGGACGGCCGTCTTCAGGTGCTGCTGATCCAGAGGGCCAACCCGCCCTATAAGGGCTGCTGGAGCCTGCCCGGCGGTTTCGTGGAGATCGACGAGGACCTGGAGGCGGGCGCCCTCAGGGAACTCCGGGAGGAGACCGGGGTCTCCGGGATCTACCTGGAGCAGTTGTATACCTTCGGCAAACCGGGCCGCGACCCGCGCGAGCGGGTGATCACCGTGGCCTATTACGCCCTGGCCCCCAGGGACCGCCTCAAGGTGCGGGCCGCCAGCGACGCCGGGGCGGCGGACTGGTTCGCCGTGGACGAGCTGCCGGAACTGGCCTTCGACCACCGCCAGATCGTCAAGCTGGCCCAGCGGCGGCTGGCCTCGAAACTGCATTATTCCACCATCGCCATGCAGTTCATGCCGGATACCTTCACCCTGGGCGAATTGCAGCGGGTGTACGAGGCCATCCTGGGCGAGGCCCTGGACAAGCGCAATTTCCGCAAGCGGGTGCTGGGCTACGACTGCCTGGTGGACACCGGTTCGATGCGCCGCGACGGCAGGCACCGCCCGGCCCGCCTGTACACCTTGAAATTCCCCGGCAAGGTGCAGATTATCAGGTAACGGGGAAGGAGAAATAGCATGAACACGGTCAATCCGACAATCGAACTCGAAGACCGCCGGCTGCCGCCCACGGAGGTCCCGGAGACGGTAGTCGAGACCCTGCCACCGGCGGAACGGGACGCGCTCAAGGCCCGGATCCGGGAACTGCTCAGGCGGCAGGACGCCGTCCTGGTGGCCCACTATTACACCGACGCCGACCTGCAGCTGCTGGCCGACGAGACCGGCGGCCACGTCTCCGATTCCCTGGACATGGCCCGCTTCGGCCATGAGGCGCCGCAGCAGACCCTGGTAGTGTGCGGGGTGCGCTTCATGGGCGAGACCGCCAAGATCCTGAACCCGGAAAAGAAGGTCATCATGCCGGACCTGGATGCGGAATGCTCCCTGGACCTGGGCTGTCCCGCGGACGAATTCACCGACTTCTGCGACGCCCATCCGGACCGCACCGTTGTGGTCTACGCCAACACCAGCGCCGCGGTCAAGGCGCGGGCCGACTGGATGGTGACCTCGGGCAGCGCCGTGGACGTGGTCAGACACCTGAAGGAGAAAGGCGAGAAGATCATCTGGGCGCCGGACAAGTATCTGGGCGAATACGTACAGGAGCAGACCGGCGCCGACATGCTCATCTGGCAGGGGGCCTGCGTGGTGCATGAGGAGTTCAAGGGCATCGAGCTGGAACTGCTGCGCCGCGAGCATCCCGACGCCAAGGTGCTGGTGCACCCGGAATCTCCGGAATCCGTGATCCGCCAGGCGGACGTGGTCGCCTCCACCACCGGCATCATCCGGGCGGCTCGGGAGATGAGCGCTACGGAATTCATCGTCGCTACCGACAAGGGCATCTTTCACAAGATGCAGCAGGCCGCCCCGGACAAGGTCATCATCGAAGCGCCCACCGCCGGCCACGGCGCCACCTGCAAGAGCTGCGCCCACTGCCCGTGGATGGCCATGAACACCCTGCGCAAGCTGGCCCATGTCCTGGAAACGGGCGGCAACGAGATCATGCTTGACCCGGAGATCGGCCGCCGGGCCAGGGTGTGCATCAAGCGCCTGCTGGACTTCACCAGGGATCAGAAGAAGCTGGCCGGCGACGCGTAATGGCAGTCACAAGTCATAAGTAACAAGTTATAAGGAAAAGGCTTGTGACAGACGAAACGGTAGTGCTTGTCCACGGCCTGTGGATGAACGGCCTGGACATGGCGGTCATGCGCCAGCGGCTGGAACGGTCAGGTTATCATACTAGCCAGTTTTCCTATCACACCATCCGGGACACCCCCCGGGAGTCCGCCCGGCGGCTGCAAAACGCTGGCGCGACGCTGGATACCCCGGTCCTGCACTTCGTCTGCCACAGCATGGGCGGGCTTATCATCCGCCACCTGTACCATGAATTCCCCGATCAGCGCCCGGGCCGAATTGTGACCCTGGGCACGCCGCACCAGCCCAGCAGTGCTGCCCTGCAGCTGATGCGTTTCGCGCCGGGCCGCCTGTTGCTGGGCATGAGCGCGGAGGAAGGGCTGCTGGGTGGTGCCCCGCCCTGGCGCAGTGACCATGAACTGGGCAGCATCGCCGGTAACCTGCGCCTGGGGCTGGGCCTGCTCGTCCCCGGCATTCCCCGACCCAACGACGGCACCGTCGCCGTGGAAGAGACCCGGCTGGATGGCATGAAAGATCACGTGATCGTGCACGCCTCCCACTTCGGCCTGTTGTTCTCCAGGGAGGCGGAGCGGGCCGTGGAACACTTTTTGAGAACGGGGACGTTCGGTGAGTAGTAAGTAGTGAATCGTAACGGCAGTTACAATTCACTACTTACTATTCACGAATTACGATTTCCCCACCGCGTCAGTCCCGCATCACCAGCTCACTGTGTCCGGCGCGGCGACGCAGCCAGTTAATGGAATTCCACACCGGACCCATGCGCACCAGCCGTCGCTCCAGATGATACTTGCCGGGGAAGTTCAGCAGCACGGTACCGATGAATATGGTCAACAGGCCCTGGCCCGGCAGCACCAGCATGGCGAGACCCATGACGACCAGCACCAGGCCCAGCAGGTTTTTGCCGATCAGGCCCAGCCAGCGGATCACCGTGTGGCGATGTGACCAGGGACTGACGGGGCGGTTCTCGAAGGCGAAATAATCCTCGGGGATGCGCACGATGAGCCAGGGAACGATGAGCAGGCTGGAGATGAAGGTGATGATGGAAACACCTCCCAGCACCATCAGGAGGTTTTCGTTGGCGAGGATGAAATTGGAAAAAGGAAAATCGTGCAACGTGCAACACCTTGACTGGCTCCGCCCCTGATTATACAGAAACAGGGGGTTTCAGCGGGAGAAGGTGCGGATGAAATCCGGGGTCTTGGCCGCCTTGAGGGGATGCCGCAGGTTGGGGCCGATGAGGCGGTTGCAGATCAGGTTGCACCCGGAATTGTCGGAACAGCGACGGATCGCCTCCCGGTCCATGCGCTTCAGGATTTCCCTGAGCGGCATCTCCAGCAGATTGCCGGCGGACGGCAGGGCCTGGCAGGGTGAAACATTGCCGGAGGCGTCGATGGCGATGCTGTAGCGTCCGGCGTCGCAGGCCTCCAGTTGGCCGCCCTCCAGCCATTTGATGCTGTCGCGGACATGGCGGGTGAGATAGCCCGGCGGGATCAGTTTTGAGTTCAGGATTTCCCTGAACACCGGGATCACGGATTCTTTCTTGTACTGCAGGCCGGGATCCGCCTTGCCGTATTCTCCCACGTTCCAGTGATACGGCGTCACCACCGGGGTAAAACCGTGGTCACGGGCAAAGTGGAGGACATCCATGACCTCGTCCTTGTTTTCGTCGCTGACGACACAGTTGATGAAGCGGGGATGGGGATAGCTGCTCAGGCGGTTGACGGCAGCCAGCACCTGGTTGATCTGATCCGCGCCGCGGATGCGGCGATAGCGTGATCTGTCCAGGGTATCGAGACTGAGGGTGACGTTGATCGGCATCGTCTTGAGACGATTCACGAACTTCCCGGTAATGTACGTGCCGTTGCTGACCAGGGTCTGGATATAGCCGATCTCGTGCAGATCACCCATGATCTCCATGAGATCCACCCTGAGGGTGGGTTCGCCCCCCTGTACGAAAACGAAGCGCAGGCCGTCGTCATACAGCGAGGAGAAGACGCGCCGGATCTCGGCCCGGGTCATTTCGTAGCGACCCTGGTTCAGGGGCAGGCTGCAGTAGCTGCAACTGGAATTGCAGCTGAGGTTGACCTCGAAAACCGCCACCACAGGCTTTCGGCCCAGGATATTGAGCAAAGGCTGGACCCTGCGGGGCACGGAGTTCATGACCGTGGTTCTCCGCAGACCGCCCGCCGCCTAAGGTGCGCACCCGCCACCACTCCGGTATTTCCGTCACCGGATTCACAAATAAAATTAAGCATATCTGAACGCAACCCTGCCTGTTCCTGTCATCAGTCCCTAGCTTCGGAATACGCCGGTTTCCCACGAACACTCGGCGGAAAGCTGTGTCGGCGTCCCTGCCTGTTTGTTATTCTGTTACCGGTACTGCCATGCGGTACCGGCCTCCATGCCCCTGAGTCAATTAAACGACCGGAAAATCATCGATCTTAACCGGTCCCATTTCAAGCGTTTTTTGCCTATTTCCGCACGATCGGGACTCGTGCCGCCCGACGGCGTAGACGGGCAGGACGGGCCCCGCTTTGTCGCCTATCCTGGCCGGTGGTAAAATTCGCGCCCTTTCCCACAGCATCAAACACCTATGGCAGGACACAGTAAATGGGCCAACATACAGCACCGCAAGGGCCGCCAGGATGCCCGCCGCGGCAAGCTGTTCACCAAACTGATCCGCGAGATCACGGTCGCGGCCCGCATGGGTGGACCCGATGCCGACGGTAACCCGCGCCTGCGCGCGGCCATCGACAACGCCCTGTCCAACAACATGCCCAAGGACACCATCGAACGGGCCATCAGCCGCGGCGCCGGCGGGGACGAGGGCGAGCAGGTGGAGGAAGTCCGTTACGAGGGCTACGGCCCCGGCGGGGTGGCCGTCATGGTGGATTGCATGACCGACAACCGCAACCGCACCGTGGCGGAGGTGCGCCACGCCTTCAGCAAGTACGGCGGCAACCTGGGCACCGACGGTTCCGTCGCCTACCTGTTCAAGCATGTGGGGCTGATCTCCTATCCCGCGGGCACCAGCGAGGAGGCGCTTATGGAGGCGGCGCTGGAGGCGGGAGCGGAGGACATCATCACCAACGACGACGGCTCCATCGACGTCATCACTGCCCCGGACGATTTCGTCACGGTAAAGGAGGCCCTCATCGCCGCCGGTCTCGCCCCGGAGTCGGCGGAGGTAACCATGCGCGCCATTACCAGCATCCCGGTGGACCTGGAAGGCGCCAACACCATGGTGCGCCTGCTGGACACCCTGGAGGACCTGGACGACGTTCAGAAAGTCTACTCGAACGCCGACATCCCGGAGGATATACTGGCGCAACTGAGCTGACAGGCCGCCGCATGCCGTGAACACAGAGACCGCTGTCATCACCCCCGCCGGCCGCCGCCGGCCCAACCCCGAGGCCCGGGTCCCCCATGGTCCGCATTCTGGGCATTGACCCGGGTTCGAACCTGACCGGCTACGGCATCATCGACATGGACGGCAACCACGCCGTCCACATCACCCACGGGACCATACGTGTGCGCGGCGCGTCCCTGGGGGAGAAGCTGGATCTCATTTTCAGGCGCTTTGCCGCCGTCATCGCCGAGTTCGAGCCCCAGGAAGCCGCCATCGAGCAGGTCTTTATGCACCGCAACGCCGATTCCGCCCTGAAGCTGGGCCAGGCCCGGGGTTCGGCCGTCACCGCCTGCGCCCGGCACGGCCTGGACGTGTTCGAGTACACCCCCAACCAGGTCAAACAGGCCACCGTGGGCCGGGGGCACGCTGCCAAACAGCAGGTGCAGCACATGATCAAGGTGCTGCTCTGCCTCACCGAGGCGCCCCAGAGCGACGCCGCCGACGCCCTGGCCGTGGCCCTGTGCCACGGCCATTCCCGCCAGGGCCGGTTGCGCATGGCCGGCGTCAGCGGCATCCGCGGGGGGCGACTGCAGTGATCGGGCACGTCCGGGGCCGGCTGGTGCAGAAACAGCCGCCGCTGCTGATCGTCGACGTGGGCGGCGTCGGCTATGAAATCGAGTCCCCCATGACCACCATCTACAAGCTGCCGGAGATTGGTGAGGAGATACATTTATATACGCACCTGGTGGTGCGCGAGGACGCCCACCTGCTGTTCGGCTTCGCCACCCCGGAGGAGAGGCGCCTGTTCCGCACCCTGATCCGGGTCAACGGCGTCGGCGCCCGCATGGCCCTGACCATCCTCTCGGGGATAGAGGCAGACGAATTCGCCCAGTGCATCCAGGAGGGTGACGCCGCCCGCCTGGTGCGCCTGCCCGGCATCGGACGCAAGACCGCTGAGAGGCTGATCGTGGAGATGCGGGACCGTCTGGCCGACTGGGAGACCGGGGCCGGCGCACAGGCCGCCGCCGGAGAGGGGGGCGATGCCGCGGCGGAGGCGGTCAGCGCCCTCGTCGCCCTGGGCTACAAGCCCCAGGAGGCCAGCCGCTATGTGCACGCCGTGGCTGCCGAGGGCATGGCCCCGGAGGCCATCATCCGCGAGGCCCTGCGGGCGCTGGTGCACCAGCCCTGATAAAGGCAGGCCATCGCCATGCTGGTGACATAATTCACTGCTGCAATGACAAGCGTCACGCCATTGGCATCCCGAGGCGATACAAGGGAAAATAACCCGCATGCCTGAACAGAACCCGGTCATTTCGCCCGCCGGCACGGCGCAAGACATCGCCATGGACACCAGCCTGCGGCCGCACACCCTCAAGGACTATCAGGGCCAGCCGGCGGTGCACGAACAGATGGAGATCTTCATCCACGCCGCCCGCGGCCGCGGGGAATCCCTGGACCACGTCCTCATCTTCGGCCCGCCGGGGCTGGGCAAGACCACCCTGGCCCACAACATCGCCAACGAGATGCAGGTCAATCTCAGGCAGACCTCGGGCCCGGTGCTGGAACGCCCCGGCGATCTGGCGGCCCTGCTCACTAACCTGGAGCCCCGGGACGTGCTGTTTATCGATGAGATCCACCGCCTGAGTCCCGTGGTGGAGGAGATCCTGTATCCGGCCATGGAGGACTACCAGATCGATATCATGATAGGTGAGGGGCCTGCGGCCCGCGCCATCAAGCTGGACGTACCGCCGTTTACCCTGGTGGGGGCCACCACCCGCGCCGGTCTTCTTACCTCGCCGCTCCGGGATCGCTTCGGCATCGTGCAGCGGCTGGAGTTCTATAGCGGCGAGGACCTGGCCCGCATTGTCACCCGTTCGGCGGGGATCCTGGATGTGACCATAGACGGCGGGGGGGCCCGGGAGATCGCCTCCCGCTCCCGGGGGACGCCGCGCATCGCCAACCGCCTGCTGCGGCGGGTGCGCGACTTCGCCCAGGTGCGCGGTGGCGGCGACATCGACGCGGCGGTGGCCAACGCCGCCCTGGACCTTCTGGACGTGGACGAACACGGTTTCGACATGATGGACCGCAAGCTGCTCCTGGCCATCATTCAGAAATTCAGCGGCGGCCCGGTGGGACTGGACAGCCTCGCCGCCGCAATCGGCGAGGAGCGTGACACCATAGAAGACGTCATCGAGCCCTTTCTCCTCCAGCAGGGTTTCATGATGCGTACCCCGCGCGGCCGGGTAGTCACCCGCAAGGCCTGGGTGCACTTCGGCCTGGCCGCGCCCGGCGCGGCACCCGCGGAGACGGATTTGTTCGGCGATGGGGAGTGAATCGCGGCCCATTGCGGCCACGGAAGGTGTCGAGGAATTCCGCTGGCCGGTACGGGTCTATTACGAGGACACCGACG
>JARRRO010000013.1:0-13606 GCA_037380645.1 Gammaproteobacteria bacterium
TTTTGCAATTGGTGGTTCGGACAGGACGGAACCCGGCTGGCGCTCATAATTCTTCGCCCGGAGCAAACAGCGGTTAACTGCCGTTTACCATACAAAATAATTTTTGATTTTATGAAGTGCTTCTCGACAATAACTCATGATGGGGATACATGAAGGCAACCAACCTGTTTTATAATCGTGTATCTTCCCTGGGCTTGCGAGGCTGTTGTCTGCAGTAGCCCGATGTCATTCCTAACCAGAAGAAGCGAAGCAATGCAAAAATTAAATAAGAACGTTTTTTTATCCTTATTAATTATTTTTTTCGCAGGAAGCGCCTACGCTGCTGGTAACAACGCCGGGATGTCGGAATACGAGGCAGGCGTTCATGCCTTCCAGGCCGGGGACTATACTCAGGCGCTGCAGCATTTTGAAACTGCCCGCCGGCAAGGAGACGAGAGTCCCAACCTGACCTATAACCTTGCCGTGACCCACTACAAGTTGAAACAGTTTGACGAATCGGAACGGCTCTTCAGGGAACTCGAGGGTAAACCCCGCTATCGGGACATCGCTCACTATAATCTGGGGCTGATCGCCATGCAGCGAGGTGATGCCGATGCGGCGGCCAGATGGTTTAAGGAGATACGACGCACCAGCCATAATGAAAAGCTGAGGTACCTGGCCGGCAAGGGACTGAGGACGCTGGGCCGTCCCGTAGGGACGCGGGCCCCGGTCCATTACGGCAAGAACTGGCTGACCCTGCTTAGTGCAGGCGGAGGTTACAATGACAATCCCCTTGCTTACCCGGAGCTCCAGCTGGCACCGGCCAATAAGGGATCTGATTCATTTTTCGAATTCCTCGGTTACGGCCAGATATACCTGTACGGGCATTACCGCGACGGGCTGCTCCTGCACGGGTTCGCCTACACCAAAAAATACATTGACCAAAGTGTCGTCGATGTGACCACTGCCAATGTCGAATTGACCCGTGAAAACACATTCAACGGCTGGCGCTACATGTACGGGGGCGGCATCGGACACAGCCAGGTCAGCGGGCATACGCTCACCAACCAGGTCCAGGGCGATTTCAGTATTGAACGCTCCGTGGGTGACAACACCTACCGCTTGCGTTACCAGCCGTACTATCACAGCGCCGGCAATCGGTACTCATACCTCGGCGGTTGGGAGCACAAGTTGGACCTGCGCTGGCGCAGACGGTGGAACAACCTGCGCTGGACGGCGCGTTACCGCTTCGAATACAACAGCCGGGATGATTTGAAAACAGCCACTACGTTCCTCAGTTTCTCGCCGATACGCAACAGCCTACGGCTCCAGGCCGATTGGCACGCCATGCCTGATCTGACCCTGACCGCCGGCGGCCAATTCACCCATAGCGAATACAGTGGTAAAGACCAGCTGACGGATATCGACGGGGTGTTCAAGGTGAAGAAGCGCAAGGCGGACAAGATCCAGGCCTGGATCAGGGCGGAATATGAGCTGACACCCCATTGGCAGGTCCGGGCGGGATACGAGTACACCAAAAACGACGAGAACCTGAAGCTGTATAAATACCAGTACAATGAAGTGAAAGCGCTCATTGAGTTCGAGTATTGAGCGCGACCGCCGCGCCGGGCAATGCGAAGGGTCTCCTTCAGGCTCAACAGTCCCTTATTTGAAATACGCCACCGTCCGTATCTCCGCACTTTCACGGCCCCCGGCATCCGGATAAGCGGGATCGCGGAAGCTGCCGTGGGGTACCCGCCAGGCGCCGGTTTCCGCGGAGTCATAGAGCTTGAAGAACAGAAAGGCGGTGGGCAGCTGGTCCTCGCCGGGGACGTCCATGGTGAGCATGGTCTCCATATCGGGGATCTCGTCGACGCGGACCATGACGTTGCCCACGCCATCCTCCCGGCCCACGCTGCGACCATCGCACAGGGCCAGCGGCCAGTCCTGGGGTGGGTCGCTGATCACCCGCCACAGGTTGATGGCCATGAAGCGGTGGTACTCGTAATCCCCCCTGCCGTTCTCCTCCAGCATCCGCCGCGCCAGGCGGTGGGAGGAGGCTTCGTTGTAGTCCACGTGGGCCTCCCTGCCCGGCGGCTGGATGTTGCCGCGCGGGTTGCGGGAGCTGCGCAGCGTGGTGCCCAGGTCCAGGACCAGGTCGGCACCGGTCAGGTCTTTCAGTAGTTCCTTGATTTCCCCGGGATAGATTTTATCCACCTGGACCTGGTCGTAGAAGTCCGTGACCTTTGTGTCGTGCCTGACCATGCAGAAGCNNTTCTCCTCGGCCAGGCGCGCATTCCGGATCGTCACCTTGTGCTCTTCGCACCTGCCGGTGTTGACCTCCCGGGCGGGACAGACGAAGCGACGGTAGACCTTGCAATGCGGCGAGACATATTCCAGGCCGGCGGTAATGGAAGGGGCTTGATGGCTCATGGTCATGGCGGGAACGGATTCGAGGTACAGGATACACCACTTTCCAGTCAACCACATGCCGCCCGGATCGTTAATAATTAACATGAGGTTCCAAAACAAAAGTTACGGAAATTCCTGCATTTTTCGATGGATTTTCGGCTGTGAACCGCATCACATTTTGATGCGATTGAGCAGATTGTCTGGAGATAAACCCACTGGATGGGGTCCAATGTTTTAGAAGGCTGGACTTCAATGGTTTGAAGAGGGGATTGTGACAATGAAACAGTTTCGCAAGCTGATGTTCGTCGTACTGCCATGCGCCATGCTGGTGGCGACCGCGGCTTCCGCTGATCCCTATGATCACAGCCGCGGCTATGCCCGCAATGATCATAGTCGCGGCCATGACCGTTATGATCGTCATGACAGCCATAGCTATCGTAATAGCTATCGCAATGATCATCATGGCTATCGCTATGGCCGACATGACTACCGCTCTGATCGCCATAGCTATTACTATGATCGCGATGATTACCGTCATGCGCGACGCTATAATTACCCCGTCAGGTGGCACGGCTATGCATATCGCGGATATCCGTCTTACTGGAGACCGGCTTACGGCTACAGCACGAGTATGATCATGGTGATGCCCGTCAACACCGGGCGTGGAAGCTGTAACAGCCAACTCGTCGGTACCATTCTGGGTGGTACTACCGGCGGTCTCGTGGGGGCGGCCGCCGCCGGGCGCAGGGATCGCCTGGCAGGGTTCGCCGCCGGCACCGTGGTCGGCATGCTCGTAGGCGGTGCGATCGGGCATTCCATGGACCAGGCTGATAAGTACTGCGTGAACCAGACACTGGAAACCGCGCCGGACGGTACGTCCATCCATTGGAACAGGGGTAATGAACAGTATACGGTGACGCCGGTGCGTACCGGTCAGGACGAAAACGGCAATTACTGCCGTGAGTACCAGACCCAGGCGCAGGTGGCCGGCAAAACGCAGCAGGTCTACGGCACGGCCTGCCGGAAGCCGGACGGTTCCTGGCAAATCATTAATTAATGCCTGAAACTGTCTGCCGTCAGGGCCGGAAAGAAGAGATCCGCCGTTCCGGCCTATGAACTCTATCGTGTATTAACGGGACTGAAACGAAATCCTCGCCTTGCTCACCCGAACATGCCCGGCAGCAAGCATCCCGGAATCCCCATCCACCGCCCGCTGTCGTCTATAATTCATATAAAGACATGCCCTTCATCAAAGGAGATGGCAAGATGAAACATGTGAGAGCCTCTTTGATAAAAACCGCCCTGCTCGGCTGGTCCCTGATGCTGGCAGGCTGTGTCGGCTACATGGGTTATGGCCCGCCGCCCCATGCGCCGGCACACGGTTACCGCTACGACTATCATGGCCATGAACTCCTTTATGACAGGGCGCTGGGGGCCTATATCGTTACCGGACGGCCCGGCGTGTATTTTTACGGCGGTACTTATTACCGGTATGAACGTAATCATTGGTATTATTCCCGCAGCCTGGATAAGGGCTGGCAAATGCGTCGGGGCGAGCGCGGCCTGCCGCCCGGCCTGGCGAAGAAATACAGGCGGGAAGACAGGGACAGAAGAAGATAAACCGGCGAAGCGGGATGGCGAAAAAAAGCGCGTGCTATTTACACCGCCTCTTTCCACCGCTACACAATAAATAACCGGGGTACCAGCGGATCAATCCGTCACGATCCGTTTCCCCGAAGCCATGTCATGAAGAACAGCAAACACCGCATTCTCACCACCCATGTGGGCAGCCTGGTGCGCACGCCGGAACTGGTGGAGCTGCTGATCCGGGACAGGCTGGGCGAGCCTCCCGATTCCGAAACCTATGAGAAGACGCTGCGGGAAGGGGAAAGGGATGTAGTCCGGCGGCAGGCGGAGATCGGCATCGACGTCGTCGACGATGGGGAATACGGCAAGGCCAACTGGATTACCTATCTGAACGAGCGCATCAGCGGCATGGAGCCGGAGCCGGCCATCCGCGATCTGGAGGCCAAGGCTCACCGGTTCTGGCCGGAGCAGGAGCGCTTCGGCGATTTCTACAAGCGCTACGAGGAGTTCGAATCCATTCAGTGGCTGCCGGAGACGCCTTCCCGGGATCGCTACCGCGGCAGCCAGGTGGCGGAGTACCGGTCCTCCGTCTGTACTTCCAGGCTGGAATACAAACCCCAGGCCCTGCAGCGGGACATCGCCAATCTAAAGGCCGGCCTCGAGGGGGTGGAAGTGGAAGAAGCCTTTATGCCGGTGGTGGCGCCGTGCAGCTTCGAGTTGGTGCCGAATCATTATTATAACTCGCAGGAGGATTATCTCTTCGCCCTGGCTGAGGTGCTAAGTGTCGAATACAAAATGATCGTGGACGCGGGGTTCCTGCTGCAGGTGGACGACGCCTTCCTGCCCATGCAGCGGGTGCTTCTGTTCCGCGGCAAGCCGTTTGCCGAGTACCGGCGCTGGGCCGAGGTGCGCATGGAGGCACTGAACCGGGCCCTTAAGGGCATCCCGGAGGACCGGGTACGCTACCACATCTGCTTCGGCAGCCAGAACATGCCCCATACCACCGACCCCGCCCTGAAGGATATTATTGATCTGGTGCTCTCGGCGAACGCCCAGGCCTATGCCTTCGAGGCCAGCAATCCCCGCCACGAGCACGAGTGGCAGCTGTGGCGGGACGTGAAACTGCCCGAGGGCAAGCTGCTCATCCCCGGCGTCGTCGGCCACGCTACCAATATCGTCGAGCATCCGGAACTCGTCGCCCTGCGGCTCAAGAACTTCGCGGGTCTGGTGGGCAGGGAGAACATCCTTGCCGGTACCGACTGCGGCTTCTCCCAGAGCTGGAACAGTCCCCGGGTCCACGTCCAGGTGCAATGGGCCAAGCTTCAGGCCCTGGTGGAGGGCGCACGACTGGCCAGCGCGGAGTTGCGCAAGGCATGAAGCGAGTCCCCTGCCGTCGGGAGGAGCAGGGGTGAATGCACGGGGACATACCCCGAAGAGGTGATATTGTCCCCGGGTAAATTGGAGTAGTATTCCCGGCGGTGACAGCCACTTGCCTCGACGGATGAGACGATGCCAGGGAGCGTGAGCACGGTTATCTTTGCCATAAAGGCAGGCATCCGCCTTTACCAGGCGGGGGAGCAGGTGCTCGTTCAGAATACCGCCGATCGCGCCCTGCCGCTGCCCCTGCCCATCGGAGAAGTGAGCGACGAGGCGGGCGCCCAGATGTGGCTGAAGACCAATTCCGACGCCAAAAAGCTCAGCGAGCGCGACGACTTTTCCCGCCTCAAGGCGCTCAGGAGTACCGATACGGGGAACTGGAGCAAGGATGACAAGGAATACGTGACCACGGTTTACAGCGGCTGGCAAAACGATAAGAGCCGCGAGGCCGGTTACGTCACGGGCAAGTCGGTGACCACGGTGGAAGCGGCCGCCTACATCGAAATCAGTCAGTGGTCGAAAACGGAGGACACCGGCCACACCACCGCCCTGCAGCGCATCGCCGGAACGCTGGTTAACATCGCCGTCGATTATTTCATCCAGACCCCCGGTGCGCTGAATCTCGACAGGCCCGAGGGCCGGGCGCTGAAGGGGTTTCTCGAGGCCATCGACAATACCGATTTCGCCGGCGGCGCCGTGGAGTCGATTGCCGGCGACGTCCTGTTGGCGGTGCTGGATGCGGTCAAATGGGAGCCCGATCTGATCGGCAAGGGAGAGACCACCCAGAAATTCGTCAAGGGCATTGCCGCCTCCCTGGGCGAATCCACCAACAAGTTTCTCGACAACATCCACCTGCTCCCGGACGACGAAAGGGAGCGCCGCACAGCGTGGCTGCAGATGCTGGCCCATGCCATGGTTAGCGGGGCGGCAAACGTGGTCCTGACCGATCCGGAGAAAATCCTCGGCGCGGGCAAGGAGGAGGCGCCCGTGATCAAGGAGGTGGGCGGCACAATGGCAGACCTCCTCCTCGGCGGCGACGATGCCCAGCGCCTGCAGTTCGAGGCCCTGTTCTCCGGGGAGGGGCTGAATGAAGTCGTCAAGGCCTCCCTCAAGGCCGTTTCGGAAAACCCCGCCATCCTCGGGGTCAACAACCGGGGACTCCGGCAGCTCATCGTGGACGTGTCCGGGGAGCTGGCGCAATACGATGACCTCTTCGCCCGGGACATGGGGCCGGAACTCATCCGGCTGATACTGGAGAAAACCGGTGCCGACCTGCCGCTGCTGGTGGGCGGCAGCGCCGACAACCCCAAGAAGAATCTGCTGGTCCTGGCGGCCTCGGATCTTCTGGCCAACATTTCGGAGAAATCCTGGACCGGCGGCTGGCATCCGACCCTGACCCGGGATCAGGTCCTGGACGTGGCCGAGGACGTGTTTGATGAGGTCCTGGACAATCCCTACTGGCTCAGGAAGATCCAGTCCGTGGGCGGGCCTGACGATACGCCCCTGAGCGTCGCCATCGAGGCCGTGGTCACTTCCCTGAAAAACACGGGCAAAGGGGATCGCCTCTCCAGCGAGACGGTGATCGCCGCCATCAAGGCGGGGGTGGACGCCGCCGCCATGGATTTAGCCCTTTTGAAGAAAGTGCCCGATGCGGCGGCCGGCGACGCCCGCACGGCGCTGACAGCCGCCCTGGACGCCGTCTTCGACGGCATCTTTGCGGACTCCTCCACGGCGGCCACCCGCTGGCGCCAGGCGGGCAACGCCGCGCTGCAGGCGACGGTGGAACTGGTGCTGGATGAATTTGCCGGGGTGGCTGCGCAGCAGGGAGTGAAATCCGCCCAGATAACCCGGATCCAGACGGACGTGCGCCAATGGGTGGATGCGATCCTCGCCGGCGCCGATCCGGAGCAACTGATCCACGATGCACTGTTAGATGCCGCCTGAAAGGAGGGGAAGGAACATGATCAGGAACCGTATGCTGATTGCCGTCCTGGCGCTGGTCCTCGCGGGCTGCAGCACCATCCAGTTGCGCCAGGCGCAGGACAGCTATGCCGACGCGGTACAGATCGAATCCAGGATACGCAATGCCAGTGATAGCGGAGACAGCTTCATGGACCTGACCGCCGCGCAGATATCCTACAAGAAAGCACTGGCCGATCTGGACAAGGTTCTTGCGGAGAAATCCGGCGACCTCAGGGCAAACAAGCTGCTGGGAACGGCCAGAGTCATGCGCGCACTCATCCTGTGGCGGATCACCGCGCTTGACTTCCATGAACTCTCCGGCATTTGCCAGAAGGGGGCGGGAGGTGAGGTGGTCGACGAGCCGAAAGACGAGATGCGCAAGCAGTGGTACGGGGATCTGCGTTCCATCGGTTCTGACCTCGATGACAAGAAAATATTTCTGGGGACCCGCGATCTGACCGTTTACGAGGCGCTTTACGCCCTGTACGCCTTCGACATCCTGAAGCGCATAAACTACAAATCGACAAAGCTGGACGTACAATGCAGCATCGACTGGTTCAATCAGTCCATGAGCCATTTCCAGAAGGCGGCGGCGATCCCCGGTCCAGACCACGACATTCAGAAGTGGTTGGCCCTGTCCAACCTTACGGTCCAGGCCGACTACAGCGCCAGGCTCAGCGAATCGGTCGGCATAGATCAGTTACTGCATGCCGGCTACAACCCCAAAGCCTCCGTGTTGAAGGCGGTGTGTCCGGCGCAGGACTTCTGGGATGACGGAGAGGATGAGAAGGACAGAGCATTTTTGAAGCAGTTGAGAGAAAAGGCGAAGGGCGTGGGCGTGGTCCTGACACCGGAGACCGCCTGCCCCTGAGAGTTTCAATCGCTGCGTTGTTGTCCTGTCCCGGCGCTTTTCCCGTGAAGGAGTTCCGCCATTCTCCAAGGCAGTGCGCAATACGTCACAATTCAGCCAAGCGTGCCCGTCGTTGCATTTGTCATGCAACCGCTGTTCGGCCATGATCCCAATAACAATATTATTGGTCCAGTATTTAACGATATAACAGTCCGATCCGGAGAGGGGTTGTTACAATGAAACGATTACGCAAGCTGTTGTTGGTCGCATTGCCCTGCGCGGCGCTGATGGCCGGCCCGGCCCTGGCCGATCCCCCCTGGAGTCACGGGCGCGGCCGTGGCCACGAAGACAACGAGCATCACTGGAAGGGCGACCGCGAGCATTACCGGGAGAGGGAGCAACATCATGGATTCCACGGCGGCCCGCCGCCCTGGGCGCCGGCCTACGGTTATCGCCGCGGCGGCGACGATGATGAACACGAACATGTCGTGATGCCCGTTAATGTCGAGACAGGCAGCTGCAACCGTGAACTTGTCGGCCAGATACTGGGCGGCGCGACGGGCGGCCTGGTAGGCTCGCAGATCGGTACCGGCTCGGGACGCCTGGCCGCCATCGCCGCGGGCACCGTGGTCGGCATGCTGGTCGGCGGCGAGATCGGGCGGGAAATGGACCGCGCCGACAAACTCTGCGTCGATCAGGCCCTGGAGACGGCGCCGGACGGCACCCGGATCCACTGGAACGACAATAACCGGGAGTATACCGTCACGCCGACGAGTACCCGCAAGAACGCCGACGGGCAATACTGCCGCGAGTACCAGACGGTATCCAACGTGGGCGGCAAGACCCAGCAGGTCTACGGCAAGGCTTGCCGGCAGCCGGACGGGTCCTGGAAGATCGTCAGCTGACACATATTAGAAAGGGCCGGTGGCAGCGTGCTGTCACCGGCCTTTTTTTCACGATAAGTACAAGCCGCGCCGGCTGTCTTCCTGTCTTCTTTTCCTTCCCTCCTCGGCCAGCCTGTTTTTCAATTCAGGCTCGCTCTCCGCGAGGCGCAGCACGTCGCGGCGCGCCAGGCGCAGCAGCCGGGTGGGGAGTTTCGCCTTGACCGTGGCCCTCCTAACATGATCCCCCAGCAGAGCCATTTCACCGAAGAAATCCCCGTCACGCAGTTCGGTAATATACTGGTTGTCCATGAATACCTGTACGGCACCGTGGCTAATGATGTACAGGGCGTCGCCCCGTTCACCTTCTTCTATGATCAGGTCGTCCTGCAGGAAAGTCACCGGCTTTGCCTGTGCAGCCAGCCGGTCCAGCGTCTGTTCTGACAGGTCCTGCAGGAGGGAAATGGATCCGATCAGATCACTGGCTGTCAGCACAGGTGCGGGTTCGGTGAGTGGGGGGATGGCATCGAGGGCCGTCCTGATTATGCGCTCGATGCGAAGAAAGGCCTTGGGACCGATGATCCCTTCACGACGCTCCTCGGAAAGATGATGTTCGGCCCCCTTCAGGGCCACCCGGGTGAGCAGATTGGTTTCGAAGCTTGAGTAAAAACCGGGGAAATCTCCGGCGATCTTTTCCAGCCTCGCTTTGCGCCTGCGCAGTCTCTCCCGGTAATCCCGTTCCACCTGTTCCCGCTGTGCCGGGTCTGCCTCCGAGTGGGATTCCAGCATTTCCAGGACGGCAGAGCAGATCAGCACGCCCGCGGTATCGTGCTGCAGGCGTTGGGAAAGGCGCATATTCTGGTAACGTGCCAGCAGCCATGCGGCCCAATCGTGCTCCCGCAGCCGCTTCAGCAGCGCCGTTTCGAGCCTGAGGAAAGGGCTTTCCCCGGCGGTCAGCCTGAAGGGATTCTCGACTGCCTGGCCCTTCGCTATCAGATCACGGTAGCGCCGCAGGTTGTTGCGCATGTCCAGGTAGGTGTAACGCTGGATAAGACCGATGTCATACAATCTTTTCAGTTCCCCGAATTCGGTTTTCAGCGCCGTGCTTCTGAGACGGCGCACTGCCTGCTCGCCGGCGATATCAGGCGTATCCGAGGCAAACAGGTCTTCCGTGTTTTTCCGGACATGCTGCTCGGTGCTGCGGGAGATCAGATTGTTCCGGTAAAACAGGTTCAGGATCTCGGACGATTTCCTGCCGGCGTGAATGAGGCCCTCCCGGACTTCCAGCAGTTCATCCGGCGTCAGCCTGTCCATGCCCAGCACCCGGCTGAGGGGACGGATGGTGGGGGCGTTCACCAGGAGAGAAAAAATCACCACGCCCAGGGTGAGGGTCAGAAGCAGATCCCGGCCCGGCAGATCCGGCGGCGCGGACAGCGCGATGGCAATGGCCAGGCCGCCCTTGAGACCGCCCCACCACATGACGTGACGCTCCGCCAGGCTGATCCGGGGCAGGGAAAAGTACCGGATCGCCGCCGGCACCAGGCTGTAGATGGTGGCCGCTCTCGCCAGCAGGACCAGTACCACGGCAATCAGGATGATATCGGTCCCGGCCAGCAGATGGGTGACGTCAACGGACAGGCCGACCAGCAGGACAAGCAGTGAATTGCTGACCATCGCGATGACTACCCAGGTATCCCTGATCACGTCCGTGTTCGTCCGGGGTATGCGGCTGACCCACAGGGCGCCCAGGGTGACGGCCACGGCAATCACGGCCATGACCCCGGATACGTGCAGGCTGTGTTCCGCAATGGCGAAACTGGCGTAGGCGACCACCAGGGACATGATCACGAAGGCGTTCGGACCTGTAAACAGCCGGCGCAGCAGCTTGCTGGCGGCGAGACCGATGAGGGTCCCGACCAGGATCCCGCCGATAGAAACCCGCAGGAATTCAAACACGGCGTATCCCGCGTCGGTCCAGTCAAGGGCGTCGCTCATGGTCAGACCCAGAATGATGGTGAACACTACAATGGCGGTGGCGTCATTCAGCAGCGATTCTCCTTCCACCAGGGTGGTCAGCCTTTCAGGCGTGCCCAGTTTCCTGAACAGGGCGATCACGGCGACGGGGTCGGTGGCGGAAATCAGGGCGCCGAACAGCAGTGCCAGGCTCAGGTTGATCCCCAGCAGGAACCACAGGCCGGTGCCGATGATGGCCGTGGAAACGAGCAGGGCAGGGATGGCCAGGGTCAGAACCGGCCCCAGGTCCTTGAGCAGCCGTCTGGCGTTGATATTGAAGGCGGATTTGAATATCAGGGCGGGCAGGAACAGGTACAGCACCAGTTCGGGGCTGAGCCGGAAGTTGAGGAGGAATTGAAGATTATGGAAGGATCGTGCCAGCCATCCCAGCGCCAAGCCCAGGATGATGAGGAAGACGGTATAGGGAATGGCAAAGTTTCTGCAAAAACCGGCTGCCAGCATGGCGACCGCCAGCAGACCCATCACGGCCAATACGATTTCGGCTAGCGGCATTGCCATCCTCCGGCGCGGCCCCGTTATGGTTATGCAGCAAGTTTACCTCAGCCTCCGCGTTCCCGCAGTGTCGGCACCGGCAGGACATTCGGGCAGACAGGACCGGCCGGCAGGCGGCGGCTACGGGGACTGCCCTCCTTCTTTCCGGGCGGTCATAGACACCGGCCCCATCGACCTCCCGGTCCTGCAGTGTGACGGGTCAGCCGCCGCAGAATCAGATACTTATGACGATTGATTGCCAATGCATGGCATCAATTAAACGTCATTTTAAATGACGCCGAAAACAAGGTGACAACGAATCAAACTTGAATTATATAGCTTGATTCCGCCACAATGCGGGAAAAAGCACGTTTCGGCTTTCTTCTCTGGAGGGGGATCCCATGGGCAAGCTACTCGCCGTGCTGTACGCAGTGATCAGTTACATTGTCTTTTTTGTCACCTTTCTCTACGCCATCGGTTTCGTCGGCAACCTGGTCGTTCCCAAATCAATAGAGTCCGGCATGGCGGGACCCCTGGTACCGTCCCTGGTCATCAACCTGGTCCTGTTGTCACTTTTCGCCGTTCAGCACAGCGTCATGGCACGGCCGGGATTCAAACAGTGGTGGACGAAGTTCGTTCCCGTCGCGGTGGAGCGCAGCACCTACGTGCTGCTGTCGAGCCTGGTGCTGATCCTGTTGTACTGGCAGTGGCGTCCCATGACGGGCACCGTGTGGAACGTCGAGAACGACATCGGCAGCATGATCCTGACGGCGCTGTTCTGGGCAGGGTGGGTGATCGTCCTGCTTTCCACGTTCATGATCAATCACTTCGAACTGTTCGGGCTGCAGCAGGTTTACCAGTATCTGCGCGGCAGGCCGATAGCACATGCGGAATTCAAGACACCGTGGCTTTACAAGCTCGTGCGCCATCCGATCATGCTTGGTTTTGTCATCGCATTCTGGGCGACGCCGCAGATGTCCGCCGGCCACCTGCTGTTTGCGATTGCCACCACGGGCTATATTCTGATCGCCCTGCAGCTGGAAGAGCGTGATCTGATCAGCTTCCATGGCGATGCCTACCGGGATTACCGCAAGCGCGTCTCCATGATTATGCCAATGAAGAAGATCAGGTAAAGCGGGGAACCCGCGCGCGGCCGGATCTAAGGCCGGGCCGTGCGCTATTCTCCAATGTCGTGGCGCTGCCGCGCCAATCCCGGCATGCCCGCCGGGACTTGCTCAAGGAATGAAATGCGCCTCTTCGCCGCCGGCCTTCAGTGGGTCAGCGGCGACGGCGCCACGTGTGCGCAGGCCTGCCGGTAGGAATTGGCCCATACGGCATCGTGCAGCAACGGCGCCAGCGCATCGAAGACCGTGACGGGCGCATCCATCATCACCAGGCGGATGCCGGATTGGCCGGCGAATCTCTCCAGCCGGATCAGCGACGCCATGGCGTCGGCGGAAAGATTTTCCACGGATGCGCAATCGAAGACGATGTTCTTGACGGCCCCCGTCTCCAGGGAATTAATCTCTCTGTGCAGTTGATCGTACAAATACCCCTCCGCCTCGCGGGGGAGCGGCATTTCCAGGGTGTCGCCCTCGGAAGACAGGAACGCATGTTCCGGAGACCCGACGGAGCCGACGTTAGTGGTGACTTTCATACAACCTCCCTGCGCCGGTCTCTGACCGGCCCAATATTCGACGAACCCATAGACTAGGCCACCTTCAGCCGGCTGTTTTGATCGGGATCAAATTTGCGGAGAAACCCATGCCGCGGTGCCACCGGAGAAGCGGTGGAACCGGTGGGGAGGGAGAGACTCCCACTGAGTAGGCGGGCGGGCTGCGCCTGTCCCGGAGAGACACGTTCACCCGGCAAATGCTAAAATCAGTTTAAGAAAGGCAGTGACTGTCAACGCTGAAACATAACTAAGGAGAGGTCCCCGCATGAGCAATCCAGAAGTCGTTTTATGCCATCCCGTCCGCACCGCCATCGGCACCTACGGCGGCACCCTGAAAGACATCCCGGCCTCGGACCTGGGGGCCGTCGTCATCAAAGC
>JARRRO010000014.1:0-11266 GCA_037380645.1 Gammaproteobacteria bacterium
GAGATCAACAAGGCCGCGGTCAAGGGTGTTACCGAAACGGATATTGCAGTGACGTGCCGCACCCTGCACAGGATCATCGGCAACTGTGCCGATTTCGAGAAAAGCGCGGCTGACCACCAGAACACTCTTCCCTCTACCCGGGAACTGGCGCAGCGCATATCCAAGAAAACCAGGCGAACAAAGCGGCACTCCTCCCGCTAGTTCCCGTTCATTCCGGTTGGCCGGCGGATCGCTGCTCAATCCGGTCCGGGGAAGTGATCATCCGATGGCGCGCATGGACAGGTCTATGGCCCTGACGTCCTTGGTCAGTTTTCCGATGGAAATGCGATCCACGCCGGTTGCCGCGATGTCCCTGACCGTGGTCATATCCACGCCGCCCGAGACTTCCAGCAGCGCCCGCCCCGCATTGAGCTCGAATGCCATGCGCATGCTCTCCAGCGTGAAATCGTCCAGCAATATGCTCTCGGCACCGGCGGCAAGCGCCTCTTCGAGTTCCGCCAGGGTCTCCACCTCGATCTGGATAGCGGCGCCTGCCCGCAGCCCCCTGGCGGCGTCCAGTGCGGCGGTGATGCCGCCGGCGGCCGCAATGTGGTTTTCCTTGATCAATATACCGTCCCACAGGGCCATGCGATGATTCGTTCCCCCTCCCGTCCGCACCGCGTATTTCTGGGCCCGGCGCAGGCCCGGAACCGTCTTGCGCGTGTCCAGAATGGCGCATCCGGCGGGGTTGGGTGAAACTCCTTTGATCACCTCGACGTAGTCCCGGGTCACGGTAGCTACGCCGGAAAGCATCTGCAGGAAATTCAGCGCCGGCCGTTCCGCACTGAGCAGCGACCGGGCAAAGCCTCCGACGCGGCAGACGACGGTGCCCGCCGTCACCACGGTGCCCTCCTCCCGATGCCAGTCAATACGGGCGGTCCGATCCAGGGAAATGATGCACCGGTCGAACCAGGGACGGCCGCAGAGCACGGCCTCCTCCTTTGCCACCACTTCCGCGTCCATTACCTTGCCGGCCGGTACCAGCTGTGCCGTCCAGTCGCCCTTACCTATATCCTCGAAAAGGGCGTCACGGACGTTCCGGGCAATGGCCGACTCGAGGGTTTCGTTTTCGTCAAAATTCAATGATGCGCCACTCTGGAGATTCCCTGGAAAGTATAGAACCCGGAACTGTAAACGAATAAGCGGAAACGTTTTTCGGCGTATCAGCTACTGCGTGCCTTGAGTGCCGCATCCAGGCGGGGATAGACGCGCCGGGCATTGCCTTCGAAAACCTTGTGCCTGTCTTCATCGGAGATATCGAGGGCATCGACGTAGCGTTTGGTATCATCGAAATAATGACCGGTCTCGGGGTCAATGCCGCGCACGGCGCCGAACATCTCAGAAGCGAACAGGATGTTATCCACGTCGATCACCCGGAACAGGAGGTCGATGCCGGCCTGATGGTAGACGCAGGTATCGAAATACACATTGCGCATCACGTGCTTGTCCAGCGGCGGCTGCTTGAGCATATCGGCCAGCCCGCGGTAGCGCCCCCAGTGATACGGTACTGCACCGCCGCCATGGGGGATGATGAATCGTAAATCGGGGAATTCGCGAAACAGATCGGCCTGGATGAACTGCATGAAGGCGGAGGTGTCGGCGTTGATGTAATGCGCCCCGGTTGCATGGAAATGCGGGTTGCAGGAACTGGAGACGTGAATCATGGCGGGCACGTCCAGTTCCACCATCTTCTCGTAAAACGGATACCAGTCCTTGTACGTCAGCGGCGGTCCGGTCCAGTTGCCGCCCGAGGGATCGGGGTTGAGGTTGCAGCCCACGAAGCCCAGCTCGTTTACGCAGCGTTCAAGCTCCTCGATGGAATGGCTGATAGGCACGCCCGGTGACTGGGGCAACTGGCAGACGCCGATGAAATTCTCCGGAAACAGCTGCACCACCCGGTGGATTAGATCATTGCAGATCCGCGTCCAGGTTTTTGACACGGTCTCGTCCCCGAGATGGTGGCCCATGAAGGAGGCCCGGGGTGAAAAAATGGTCATGTCCGCGCCGCGCTCCTTGAGGGCCTTGAGCTGATTCGTCTCGATGCTCTCCCGGATCTCGTCATCGGAGATGTCGGCGAGCTTTGGCGCGGGCTTTGAGGGATCTTCGAAATGTGCGATCTGGGCGTCGCGGTAATCCTTCAGTTGCTGCGGAGCCGTGGTGTAATGGCCGTGGCAGTCGATAATCATGGTGTTGACCTCCCTAGGGTGTTCTCGCGATCAATCTTCGGCCGCAGGCGGTGCGTCCATCCCTAGCCCTCCGCCGGGTTGGGTCTGCCTTCGGCCGATGGTAACAATCCACCATGATACAATCAACTTCTTGATTAAACAGAGAAAATTGCCCTATTCGAAAGCGTCCGGCGGATACCGACACAACCGGATCACGCCGGGTACACATTATTATATAACGGCAGCGAAATGCGCACGCGTTTGTCGGTGCACTCTGTAGTCACCATGGATATCTCAGGAATCATCGCTGTTTTCACCGCGATGTCCAAACAGCGCCTGTTTCAGAGATGTGGTGTCACTGCCGCGGTGACAGCGGATCGCCTTCTGGAAGAACTGGTTGTTGGGAATGCGGACCAGGCTTTCCTCCCCGTCACCGAGGCCTTCCAGGGTGGTGTAAAGAAAGGATATATCCCTGACCTTGCCGCGCAGGCCGGGCTTGGCGGGGTCCAGCGTGGAAGGCTCCAGAATCTCTATCTCATCCCCAACGCTGAACGGCGCAAAGATGACCAGGAACAGCGCGCAGGAGGCATTGCTGAGTATGCTCCACACCGCCACGAAGCCTACCGCGACCAGCATGAGTACGGCGGAGATGCCGGCCCAGATCGCGGTAACCGAAATGCCGACGATCTGCAGACAGGTGACGATGACGAGAATAATGATAGCCCACTTGGTCAGTCCCGCCAGGATGTCGGCGGGCTGGGCCGAAAGCAGATCCCTGTCCGCCAGTGAATCAATACCGCGACGGGCCGTGGCGTTGACGATAAAGCCGACCGCGAGTACCAGCACCAGTTTTGCCAGGGTTATCATGCTCAGTGTCATGCCGCATTGTTTGTCTGCGTAATGCTGTGAAGTATAGCGCCGGGAGACGGGGATGAATATGGAACCGGCTCGCCGGGACTGCCCTGGATATGCCCGCAGCCAGGGGTTATATTTATCCAGTGTTGTTCCAATGTAAGGGACGCCGAAATGAACGGTCTATACGTGCACGGGAGCGACCGCCGGGGGGCGGGAGGATGAACGACGTACAGGTGGAAAGCCTGGTCAACGGCTGGCTGCTGGAGGGAGACGGGGGCGGCCGCGAGATGGACTGGCGCGACATACATAGCTGGGCGCCGGAGCACGGTGCGATCTGGATCCACCTGGATCGCTACGCCGAGGACTCCAAGCGCTGGCTGCGGGAGGAAAGCGGTATCGATCCGGTCGTCTGCGACGTCCTCCTGGCCGAGGAGACACGGCCCCGTGCGACCGCGATAAAGGGCGGACTGTTGGTGGTCATGCGCGGGCTCAACCAGAATCCGGGGGAAGACCCGGAGGACATGGTGTCCGTACGCGTCTGGATCGAGGAGCATCGCATCGTATCCACACGGACCCGCCCCCTGCTGGCCGTGGACGATATCCATAATGCCCTGGCGCGGGGCGAGGGGCCGGAAACCGCCGGGCGCTTTGTGGCCATGCTGGCCGACCGCCTGCTGGCACGGGTGGGCCCCTTTATCGACGACATCGAGGACGTGGTCAGTGAACTGGAAGACCAGATCCTGGAAACCGGCCGCCAGGAGTTCCGCCGCGTCCTCTCCGACAGCAGGCGCCAGGTCATCACGGTACGACGCTACCTCGCCCCCCAGCGGGAGGCACTGAACCAGTTATACCGGGAAACCTCGCCATTGCTTCCGGACGACGTGCGGGCACAGCTCAGGGAGATGGCCGATCGCATCACCCGTTACATCGAGGACCTGGACGCCGTTCGCGATCGCGCCGCCGTGACCCACGAGGAGCTGGTCAGCCGACTCTCCGAGAAACTGGAACGGCGCATGTACGTCCTGTCCGTGGTGGCCGTCATCTTTCTGCCCCTGGGATTTCTGGCCGGCCTTCTGGGAGTGAACCTGGCCGGCATCCCTATGGCGGAAAACCCCGCCGCCTTTTTCTGGTTCTGCATGATCCTGATCGCGGTGTTCGTGGTCCAGTTCGCCGTCCTGAAATTCCTCAAGTGGCTTTAACCGGGAGTAAGGGGTGAGGGGTAAGGTGAGTCGTAATTCGTAATTCGTGAATCGTGATGTCTCAAAGCATCCACGACACGATTCACTATCCACTTGTGTACGACACCAGTTCCCGGGTATAGATGTTTTTGAATTCACCGGGCGCGGTATACTCCTGCCGTACGGTCTTCACCAGCCCCACCCCCGGGGCGTACCATTCCGTCTGGTCGATGTCGATGCTGTTGATGCCCATGAACTGCTGCAGGGTCTTGCCCGCAAACAGGCTGCCCCGGGACCGGATCCGGAGGCAATGCCGGAAAGTGCCGGCCGCGACGCTGACCGTGTCGTCACTGTCCTCGATGCGGTAAGTCAGGGTGACGGGATTGATGATCCTGGCCCTGAAGGTGGGGGTGAAGGCCCCGGTGACCTCCAGCACTTTGATCTTGGAATCCGCCTGCCACGTCTGTCCTTTCTTGAGCGGGAATTTCAGCACCTGAGACTGTTTTCCGCTGACGGGGTCCACGTGCAGGATGCCGCTGTCCGTCCGGCGGAAATACTCCCGCTTGCCGCTGAGGCCGATGCGGGGATAGTAACGCTTGTCATTCACCACCACCGGGTCGCCGTTGCTGAAGATCAGTCTCTGGGTATGCCGCTCCCCGCGCACCTTGTAGCTGATGGCGTATTCCCAGGCGGCCCCCTTTCCCAGGGGGAAGTAATCGCCGGCCGCAGGGCGCCCGCAGGCCGCGGCCAGCAGGGCCGCCGCGAGCATGCAGGCCACGGTCCTTATTCTCCTCATGTGCTTCCCGTTGCCGCGGCCGTCCGGGTTCGGAGATGATATGCGACGAAGGCCGCGGCGAGGATCAGCAGGGCGAGGTAGCCCAGGCGCCGATCATGAATGCTGACCAGGAAATCGAACCGGGAACCCGGGGTGTAACGGTAAAAATAGCGCGCCACCTTGATCATGGCCACCAGACCGGCGTGCAGGCCGATGCAGCCGATGATGTGGCCGCTGCGCAGGCGCATTAGTCCCAGCAACAGGCCCAGCACGAACAGGGCGAGGAAGGCGTCGAGGATCGCCGGGTTGAAGATGGCGAGATAGGCAGCGGGAAACTGGCGCGGCCCGGATAGCCAGCCCGGATGCGCCGTAGCGGGGTAATGGATGAAATGTACGGCGGCGTAGATCAGGCTGATCACCACCACAGCAAAGGCCGGGCCGGTGCGCCGCATCAGGCCGCCCAGGAGGGCGCCGCGAAACAGGGTCTCCTCGAACAGACCGACGGCCAAACCGGTCAACACGGCCTTGATGCACAGCACCGTCACCGCCGCCGGGCCGGTGTCGCGACCGGGAACGGGGTGCTGGATCCCCAGCGCCACCAGACCGGCAATGAGGATGGCGAGAATGACCACTCCCCAGGCGAAACCGGCGAGAAACGGTGCGAGATAACGGCCGTCGGCGGGTCGCCAGCCGATGCTCTGCCGCGAAAGGGGTTGTCTCCATGCCAGGTAGGCCAGAGCGAAGACCAGGCCGGCGAGCTGGGTCGCATGAATGACGGCGTTGTCGAAGCCCATGCCGGTGAATGGCTCCAGAATCCGGTACAGGGGGTAGGCAATGAGCGCGCCGGCGAACAAGGCCGCGATCAGCAGGCACAGGAATATAATGATGGCGCGGATAACGTGGCCCCCGCTCGGGTAATTTTCTTTTAATTATATACTCACCACCGCCGCGGCGCCTGTAGTTAGTGGTGAGGGGCAGAAGTCGTGAATCGTAAATCGTGAATGCTTTAAGGCATTCTATTCACGATTCAGTATTTACTCCTCACACCCAGTTCCCCGCCCTTGGTCAGGTGCATGTCCTTCTCAATATCCAGTTCCTGCTCCATGTCGGCGATGCGGGCACGTATGCGTTCTTCCTGATAATAGTCCGGCCTGGGCTTGGGTTGCCGCAGCAGGTATCTCAACTGCTGGATGGCGAGGCGGGTCTCGCCGGTGAGGTAGTAATATTCCGCGTGGGCGATGCTGGATTCAATGGGGTTGCCCGATTCCGCCTCGGCCCGGGCCAGATAATTGTAGTATTTGATGTCCGGATCATTGACCTTTCCGTATCCCTTCAGCACCTTCAGTGCCTTGTCGGGTTGTTTCGCGGCGAGCAGGGTATCCACGTAGGAGAACACCAGCGGGCGGTAGCGGGGATACAGCTTCTGCATGTGTTCGTAGATGCCGATGGCGGTGTCGTAGTTGCCCTGCTGCCTTTCCAGGTTGGCGCTGGCCAGCAGCAGGGAGGTGTTGTCCGGATCCCGCTTGAGCAGTCCGTCCAGGAGGGCGCGGGCCTGGCCGTAGTCGCCGGCCCTGGTCATGGCCAGGGCCAGGCCGTAGCGCAGGATCGGCCCGTCATCGTGGATCCTGCCGTCGTTGAGCTTGGCGCTGTAGAAATTAACGGCGTCACGGGGGTTGTCATAGGATCCGACGATCAGCTTCGCCCTCACGTACCGGTACAGCCGGCTTTCGTCATAATGATTCTTGTGGGGATAGGCGTCTGCCCGGGCCCGGCTGTCAGCGATGCGGTTGGTGGTCAGGGGATGGTCGCGCAGGAATTCCGGGGCATCGGCGGCGTAGCGACTGTTACGCAGCAGTTTCTCAAAGAAATCCGGCATGCCCTCCGGGTTGAGGCCGGAACGAGCCAGAAGCTGCTCGCCTACGCGGTCCGCTTCCTCCTCGTTGCTGCGGGTGAAGTTGATCTGAGACTGTATGGCGCCGCCCTGGATCGCGGCCATGGCCGCCTGCCCCGCGTTCGGGTTCTGGGTGGCGATGAGGATGGCCCCCAGCATGGCCGCCATCATCGGGATGCTCATCTGCTGCTGTTTTTCTATGGACCGCGCCAGATGCTTCTGCGTGACGTGGGAGATTTCATGGGCCATGACCCCGGCCAGTTCGGATTCCGTCGCGGTGTGCGTGATGGTTCCGCTGTTGATCCCGACGATCCCGCCCGGTGCCGCGAAGGCATTGATCTGGGGGTCCTTGACCACGAAAAAGGTGAACTGCTTGGTGTTGTCGTCGCTGTGGGAGACCAGGCGGTAGCCCAGGGAGCGGATGTAGGACTCCACCTCCGGGTCTTCGACGATATGGGAGGTGCGCCGCACCTGGTTGAGAAAGGCCTGCCCCAGCCGCTTTTCATAAGCCGGGCTGAAGAAGGTGCCGGTGGAGTCGCCCATGTCGGGCAGATCCAGGGTCGATACATCCGCGGCGGCCGCCTGGGTGAGGAGGAAAAACAGGGCGGATAGGAAATATCGGAGGGCTTTCTTCACTGGCGGTTTCCTGGCCATATATTCCTATTGAGTTTTCGGAACGGGCCGGGTTCCACGGTTTTTAACGGATTACAGCCGATGAGCGTGAAACGGGACTTTATATATATTTTAACACAGCCCGGCCGGAACCGATGTCATCCCGGGGTGATTTTTATACAATTCCCCGTACCTGGCAAACCTGAGGAGACAAGGGGCATGAGGGAAAATGGCTGACGTCAAAAACGTGTTTTACGCCCAGTCGGGCGGGGTGACCGCCGTGATCAACACCACCGCCTGCGGCGTCATCCAGGCTGCCCGGGAACAGGCGGGGCGCATTGGACAGGTATATGCCGGGCGCAACGGCATCATCGGCGCCCTGACCGAGGACCTCATCGACACCGGGCAGGAGTCGGATGAAGCCATCGCCGCCCTGCGCCACACCCCCGCCGGGGCATTCGGCTCCTGCCGATACAAGCTCAAGGGGCTGGAGGAGAACCGCGCCCAGTATGAGCGGCTGATCGAGGTGTTCCGGGGGCATGACATCGGCTATTTCTTCTACAATGGCGGGGGCGACTCCGCCGATACCTGCCACAAGGTGTCAATGCTCTCCGAGACCCTGGGCTATCCCATCCGGGCCATCCACATTCCCAAGACGGTGGACAACGACCTGCCCGTGACCGATACCTGTCCGGGCTTCGGCTCGGTGGCGAAATACATCGCCGTGTCCGTGCGCGAGGCCTCCTTCGACGTCCAGTCCATGGCCAAGACCTCCACCAAGGTCTTCGTGGTGGAGGTCATGGGCCGCCACGCCGGCTGGATCGCCGCCGCCGGAGGGCTGGCCGCGGACGCCGACCACGACCTCCCCGTGTTCATCCTGTTTCCGGAGGTGGAGTTCGATCAGGACCGCTTCCTGGCCACGGTGAAGGACAAGGTGGGGCAGTACGGCTATTGCTCGGTGGTGGTATCGGAGGGGGCGAAGTGGCCGGATGGCCGTTTCCTGGCCGAACAGGGCACCCGCGACGCCTTCGGCCACGCCCAGCTGGGCGGCGCCGCCCCGGTGGTGGCCAACATGGTCAAGGAGGGCCTGGGCTACAAATACCACTGGGCCGTGGCGGATTACCTGCAGCGGGCGGCGCGTCATATCGCATCAAAAACCGATGTGGAGCAGGCCTACGCCCTGGGCCGGGCCGCCGTGAATTTGGCCCTGGCCGGAGAGAACGCCGTCATGCCCACCATCGTCAGGACCTCTGACGACCCCTACCGCTGGGAAGTGGGCCAGGTCCCCCTGTCCGAGGTGGCCAACGTGGAGAAATTCATGCCCCGGGACTACATCAGCGAAGACGGATTCGGCATCACCGAGGCCTGCCGCCGCTACCTCTCCCCCCTTATCCAGGGCGAGGACTACCCCCCTTACCGCAACGGCCTGCCCGACTACGTGCGCCTGAAAAACGCCGCCCTGCCCAGGAAACTCCACACGGATTTTGCTATCTAGCCAAATCCCAGTACAATTCCGGGGTTTTATGGGGTTGGCCGCAGTTTTCCGCCGCCGGTTCGGCGCACCGGGGGTGGCCATCCTGGCTGTATAGCCCGCGTTCCTGAACAGCACCGGCCGAAAGCCTGTCCGGGGGAAGGCAGAACGCGGTCCTGGTTTTCCTTGAGGGGTCAATCCCGCCCAGGCGGAACGGGAAAACAGTCGTCCAGACACGGCGGGAACCCCTGAGACAGGGGTTCCCTTCTTTTTGCAGGAAGGCGTCTTTAGTACGGAACCTGGCTCCGCGCGTCGGGGAACGGATAGAAACCGAGCTTCACAATGAACCATTCTGGAGGGGAATAAATGTCGGCATTAATATTCGCTTTGGTGTGCGGCGCACTGGCCATCGTCTACGGTGCCTTTTCGGTGCGCTGGGTCCTGGCGCAGCCGCAGGGGAACGAGCGCATGCGGGAGATCGCCGCGGCGATCCAGCAGGGGGCCACGGCCTACCTGAACCGGCAGTACACCACCATCGCCATGGTGGGCGTGGTCCTGTTTCTGGGCCTGGGGATCTTCCTGGGCTGGAAGATCGCCATTGGCTTTTTCATCGGCGCCGTGTTCTCCGGCTCCGCCGGCTACATCGGCATGAACATCTCGGTGCGCGCCAACCTGCGCACCGCCGAGGCCGCCAGCCGCGGTACCAACGAGGCCCTCAAGGTGGCCTTCCGCGGCGGCGCCATCACCGGCCTTCTGGTGGTCGGCCTGGGTCTACTGGGTTTGTCCGGTTACTACATGATCCTGGGCACGCCCCATGACCTCTCGCCCCTCGTGGGGCTGGGTTTCGGCGGCTCCCTCATCTCCATCTTTGCCCGTCTCGGCGGCGGCATTTTTACCAAGGGCGCCGACGTGGGCGCCGACCTGGTGGGCAAGGTTGAGGCCGGCATACCCGAGGACGATCCGCGCAATCCCGCGGTCATCGCCGACAATGTCGGCGACAACGTCGGTGACTGCGCCGGCATGGCCGCGGACCTGTTCGAGACCTACGCGGTCACCGTGGTCGCCACCATGCTGCTGGGCGAACTGGTGGTCCAGACTCAGGGCCAGGGCGCCGTCATCTATCCCCTGGTCCTGGGTGGCGTCTCCATCATCGCCTCCGTCATCGGCGCCTTCTTCGTGCGCGCCTCAGAGGGCGGCAGCATCATGGGGGCCCTGTACCGCGGGCTTATCGTGGCCGGCATTCTGGCGGTCATCGGCTTCTATCCGGCCACCACCCACATGCTGGGCGAGACGGTGGTCATCAGCGGCAACCCCGAACCCAGCATCAACGTCTACTACGCGGCCCTCATCGGCCTGGGCCTGACCGCCGCGCTGGTGTGGATCACCGAGTATTACACGGGCACCGAGTTCAGTCCGGTTAAGCACGTGGCCGCGGCCTCCGAGACCGGCCATGCCACCAACATCATCGCCGGACTGGGAGTGTCCATGAAGGCCACCGCGCTGCCGGTGCTGGCGATATGCGCCAGTATCTGGGGCTCCTATGCACTGGCCGGCCTGTACGGCATCGGCATCGCGGCCACGGCCATGCTGTCCATGACCGGCATCATCGTCGCCCTGGACGCCTTCGGCCCCATCACCGACAACGCCGGCGGTATCGCCGAGATGGCCAACCTGGACGAGAAGATCCGCAACATCACCGATCCCCTGGACGCCGTGGGCAACACCACCAAGGCGGTGACCAAGGGCTACGCCATCGGCTCCGCCGGCCTGGCCGCTCTGGTGCTGTTCGCCGATTACACCCATGAGCTGGAAAAGGTCACCGGCCATGCCATGAATTTCATGCTCTCCGATCCCGACGTCATTATCGGTCTGTTTATCGGTGGCCTGGTGCCCTATCTGTTCGGCTCCCTGGCCATGGAGGCCGTGGGCCGCGCCGCCGGCTCCGTGGTGCGCGAGGTTCGGCGCCAGTTCCACGAGATCCCCGGCCTCCTGGAGGGAACCGCCAAGCCGGACTACTCCCGCGCCGTGGATCTTCTGACCAAGGCCGCCATCAAGGAGATGATTCTGCCCTCCCTGCTACCGGTGCTGGTACCGGTGCTGGTGGGCATGATCCTGGGCCCCAAGGCCCTGGGCGGCCTGCTGCTGGGTACCATCATCACCGGCCTGTTCGTGGCCATCTCCATGACCACCGGTGGCGGCGCCTGGGACAACGCCAAGAAATACATCGAGGACGGCAATTTCGGCGGCAAGGGTTCCGAGGCCCACAAGGCCGCGGTCACC
>JARRRO010000015.1:0-11190 GCA_037380645.1 Gammaproteobacteria bacterium
GCTCCGTGGTCCACGTCACCCACGACAGCGACCACGCCCCCGGCGGTTTTCCCGCCGTCATCGGCGACAACGTCACCATTGGCCACCGCGCCGTGGTGCATGCCTGCACCGTCGGCGATTTCTGCCTCATCGGCATGGGCGCCGTGATCATGGACGGGGTGCGCATCGGGGACTACGCCATGGTCGGCGCCGGCAGCCTGGTGCCGCCGGGGAAGCAGCTCGAGGGGGGCTGCCTGTACGTGGGGACGCCGGTCCGGCGGGTGCGGGCCCTGACCGAGGAGGAAAAGGGCCTGCTGGCCTATTCCGCCGAGCATTATGTCCGGCTCAAGAATGCCCACCTGCGCGGCGATCCACTGGAATAAAAGTGAATAGTGGCCATGTCCTGTTTTACCATTCACGATTTACAATTCACTATTCACCGAGCAGCCCTCCTTGCTTAAAAAAACAGATGGATCAGCCACGGAGGACATAGAGATCACAGAGTAGTAAAACTGTCATCCACCGGGCTGGTGCCGGCAACGGAGGTGCGAATTGGTATCAGGGCAAGGGTCAACCAATGAACTTACTATTTGTTTTTCCTCTGTGACCTCTGTGGCCAAAAAAGCAGGGTTTCCGAAGGCCTCCGCCGATTAACTATTGCCCGGGACGGGTCTACAATAGCGCGCCATGTCCGATTACCCTGAGAAATTCGATGTCATCGTCGTGGGCGGCGGCCACGCCGGCACCGAGGCCGCCCTGGCCGCGGCGCGCCTGGGCGCCCGCACCCTGTTGCTGACCCAGAGCATCGAGACCCTGGGACAGATGTCATGCAATCCGGCCATAGGCGGCATCGGCAAGGGCCACCTGGTCAGGGAGATCGATGCCCTGGGCGGGCTCATGGCCCGGGCCGCGGACAGGAGCGGCATCCAGTTCCGCATCCTCAACGCCCGCAAGGGACCGGCGGTGCGGGCAACGCGGGCCCAGATCGACCGCGTCCTGTACAAAAACGCGGTGCGGCCCTGCCTGGAGGGCCAGCACAACCTGCAGATCTTCCAGCAGGCCGTGGACGATCTCATCGTGGAGGGCGAGACGGTGCGCGGCGTGGTTACCCAGATGGGGCTGCGCTTTCACGCCCCCTGCGTGGTGCTTACCGTGGGCACCTTCCTGGGCGGGAAGATCCACATCGGCGAATCCAGCTACCAGGGCGGGCGCGCCGGTGACGCCCCGTCCAATGCCCTGGCCGCGCGCCTCAGGGAGCTGCCGTTCCGGGTCGGGCGCCTGAAGACCGGCACCCCGCCGCGTATCGAAGGCAACAGCATCGATTATTCGTGCCTTCAGGTGCAGCCCGGCGACGATCCCGTGCCGGTGTTTTCCTTTCTGGGGAAGGCTGCCGAGCACCCGCGCCAGGTGCCCTGCCACATCACCTATACCGGCGCGAAGACCCATGACATCATACGTGCCGCCCTGGACCGCTCGCCCATGTACAACGGCAGCATAGAAAGCGTCGGGCCGCGCTACTGCCCGTCCATCGAGGACAAGGTGGTGCGCTTCGCCGACAGGGACCAGCATCAGATCTTCATTGAGCCGGAGGGGCTTGCCACGAGCGAGGTTTATCCCAACGGCATCTCCACCAGCCTGCCCTTCGACGTGCAGTTTGATCTGGTGCGCTCCATCGCCGGCTTCGAGAATGCTCACATCACCCGGCCCGGCTACGCTATCGAATACGATTTTTTCGATCCCCGTGACCTGCAACCCTGGCTGGAGACCCGCTACATCAGCGGCCTGTTCTTCGCCGGCCAGATCAACGGCACCACCGGTTACGAGGAGGCGGCCGCCCAGGGACTCATCGCCGGCCTCAACGCCGCTCTCAGGGTGCAGGACCGGGAGCCCTGGAGCCCGCGCCGGGACCAGGCCTATACCGGCGTGCTCATCGATGATCTCATCACCCGCGGCACCAGCGAGCCCTACCGCATGTTCACCAGCCGCGCCGAATACCGCCTGCTGCTGCGGGAGGACAACGCCGATCTGCGCCTCACGGAGATCGGCCGGGAGCTGGGTCTGGTGAGTGATCCGCGCTGGCGGGCCTTCTGTGAACGCCGCGACGCCATCGAGGCCGAACGGCAAAGGCTGGAGACCACCTGGGTCTCCCCCGAGACCGTTCCGGCGGAACTGGCGACCCGCGTCCTGGGCCGGCCCCTGAGCCGGGAGGCCACCCTGCTGCAACTGCTGCGGCGGCCCGAAATGAGTTACGACGATCTGCGGGGACTGCCGGGCATGGAGGCGGCAGCGGTGAGCCCGGACGTGGCCGGGCAGGTGGCCATACAGGCCAAGTACCACGGCTATATCGAGCGCCAGCAGGCGGAGATAGAGCGGCTGCAGCGGGACGAGGAGACCCGCCTGCCGGCGGACCTGGACTATGCCGGGGTGCGTGGTCTCTCCCACGAGGTGGTGCAGAAGCTGAACAGTCAGCGGCCCCACACCCTGGGACAGGCGGCGCGCGTCCCCGGGGTAACCCCGGCGGCGATCTCCCTGCTGCGCATCCATTTGAAAAAGCGTTCCCTGGCCCTGAAACAGTCCGCCTGAGCATGCCCGACACCGATCTCGCGGCGCGACTGGAACAGGGGATCCGCGCCCTGGACCAGGACCCGGCACAGCACCCCATTGAGTCGTACCTGGCCTGGATCGGACTGCTGGGTAAGTGGAACCGCGCCTACAATCTGTCCGGGATCCGCGACCCCGGGCGCATGATCACCCACCACATCCTGGACAGCCTGGCGGTGCTTCCCTTCGTCCACGGCCGGCGCTGCCTGGACGTGGGCTCAGGTGCCGGCCTGCCCGGGTTCATCCTGGCGCTGGCCCTGCCGCAGACGCACTGGGTGCTGCTGGACAGCAACCGCAAGAAGGTTCGTTTCCTGAATCAGGCGGTTCTGGAACTGGCGCCGGGCAATATCGAAGTGGTGGCGGGACGGGCCGAGGAATACCGGCCGCAGGAGCTTTTCTCCACCATCACCTGCCGCGCCCTGTGTACGCTGCAGGAATTTCGCGCTATGACCGCGCACCTGCTGGCGGCGAACGGCCGGCTGCTGGCCATGAAGGGCGCCGAGCCGGGGGAAGAGCTGGCCCGGGTGGACGGCGCCAGGGTGCATGAACTGCACATACCCGGCATCCGGGGGAAGCGCCACCTGGTGGTCATGGAAGGACCGCCGGCCTGAATGTGTGCTGAGCTTCCACCACATAACTGTGCGATAATGGCCGACCTCGAGGCTGTAACCATAACTACCGTTTGAAGATGGGCAAAATCATCGCAGTCGCCAATCAGAAGGGTGGCGTGGGCAAGACCACCACCAGCGTCAACGTGGCCGCTGCCCTGGCAGCGACGCGGCGCCGGGTCCTCCTGGTGGATATGGACCCCCAGGGCAACGCCACCATGGGCAGCGGCATCGACAAGCACGCTCTGGACATCTCCATCTATGATGTGTTGATGGAAGATAAATCCGTCACTGAAGCCGTGCTGCACAGCGAGAGTGGCGGTTATGACCTCTTGCCCAGTAACGCCGACCTCACCGGCGCCGAGGTGGCCCTGCTGGAGGAAATCGCCCGGGAGATGCGGCTGCGCAAGGCCCTGGAGCCGGTCCGGGAAAGCTATGAATACGTTTTCATCGACTGTCCGCCGGCCCTGAACATGCTCACCATCAACGCCCTGGTGGCGGCCGACGCCCTGATCATCCCCATGCAGTGCGAATACTACGCCCTGGAGGGCCTGACCGCCCTGCTCGCCACCATCGACAAGATCCGCAGATACTTAAATCCCGGGCTCAAGGTGGAAGGGCTGTTGCGCACTATGTACGACCCGCGCAACAATCTGGCCTGCCAGGTCTCGGCCCAGTTGCTGGAGCATTTCGGCGACAAGGTTTACCGTACCATCATTCCGCGCAACGTCCGGTTGGCCGAAGCCCCCAGCCACGGCCTGCCCATCATCAAGTATGACCGGAGCTCGCGCGGCGCCCTGGCCTATCTGGCGCTGGCGGGGGAGATGCTGAACCGCGCCGGCAAGCCGGTGGAGATGGAAGGCGTGGCACTGAGCAAATAACACGGGATCCAACCGCTTATGGCGACCAAGAAACGAGGTTTGGGCAAGGGGCTGGACGCCCTGCTGGGGGGACAAAGCATCGACGAGATCACCCACGCCGGCAGCGATGACGTCCTGCGTTCCCTGCCCGTGGACCTTTTGCAGCGCAGTCCCTATCAACCGCGCACGGATTTCAGCCAGCAGGGACTGGAGGAGCTGGCCAATTCCATCCGCGCCCAGGGGGTGGTCCAGCCAGTGGTAGTGCGGCCTCTGGCCGACGGCGGCTACCAGATCATCGCCGGCGAGCGCCGCTGGCGTGCGGCCCAGATGGCCGGATTGCACAACATCCCCGCCGTGGTCCGCGGCATCGATGACAGGGGTGCCATGTGCCTGGCCCTGATCGAGAACATCCAGCGCCAGGATCTTAATCCCCTGGAAGAGGCCCGCGGCATCTCGCGCCTTCTGGAGGAATTCGAGATGACCCACGACGCGGTGGCCGAGGCGGTGGGCAAGTCGCGGTCCACCATCACCAATTTGCTGCGGCTGCTGGAGCTGTCCCCGGCGGTGAAGAAGATGTTGGAGGCGGGTGAGATCGAGATGGGGCATGCCCGGGCTCTTCTGCCCCTGGCTGCGGAACAGCAGCTGACGGCGGCGCGGCAGGTGGCCCGCCAGGACCTGTCGGTGCGGGCCACGGAGAACCTGGTGAGGAAACTGAGCCAGCGCAAGCCGGCGAAAAAGAAGAGCGGGGCCGCCAGGATCGACCCGGATATCCGCCGTCTGCAGGATGAACTGTCGGAAAAGCTGGGGTCGCCGGTCACCATTCGACATGGACGGGACGGCAAGGGCAAGCTGGAAATCCACTATGCCTCCCTGGACGAACTGGACGGCATCATCACCCACCTGCGCTAGGTGGTAGCGGCCGCCGGTGCGGGCCCCTGAGGCAGCCGGATTTCACCGGCATTACAGGGTTATTTCCCTGCTTCATTATTGACCCCATACTCCCCAAACTTTATACTGCGCCGCTGACGTGGAACTGCCACCTTGCCACAGTCTATTCGGTGCCGTGCCGCACGCGGTCAGGTATATACAACCGGCCTGGGGCCATGCAGAGCGGGCTACATAACATCATTATTGCGCAGCTTATTCTGACGGCGGTTGTAGTGGTTGGCGCGTTCTTTTGGCAAGGTATCGCAGGAGTATTGTCGGCCCTGTTTGGGGGCGTAATCGTTTTGCTGAACAGTTTCTTGCTGGCGCGTCAGGTGCGACGAGCAGGTAAACTCGAGGGGAGCAGTGTCGCCGTGTCCATGTATGCCGGCGCGGCGCAGCGTTTTATCGTCGCAGCCGCTGGCTTCGCCATCGGCATGGGCCTGTTGAAGCTGGCCCCACTGCCCATGATCGCGGCTTTCGTCGCGGCCCAGTTTGCCTTCCTTTTCGCCGCCCCGTACCAGTAGTCGCACCATCGGGCCGCCGGCCGCGCCAAGCGCGCGACTTAGCGCCCGTGCCGGTGGGCGTGAACAGGAACATAGATAACTATTTATTGGAATGGAACAGTGAGTGAAGCCGGTAATCATGCAGCACTAAGCCCGGTCGAATATATCCATCATCACCTGACGAACCTGTGCCTGGGGTGCAATCCACAGACCCATCAGCCCAGCGGGTTGCTGGATTTTCACGCCTGGAACCTGGACACCGTCTTCTTTGGGTGGTTGACCATGGGTCTGGTGATGTGGGCAGGCTGGCGCGTCGGCCGGCGCGCCACGTCAGGCGCCCCGACCGGGTTGCAGAACTTCCTGGAAATGGTGGTGGAGTTCGTCGACGGACAGGTCAGCCCGTTGTTTCCGGGGCGCAATGCACTCATCGGTCCGCTGGCCTTCACCATTTTCGTCTGGGTGTTCCTGATGAATACCATGGATCTGATCCCGGTCGACCTGTTGCCGAAGGTCGCCTCGCTGCTGGGCATCCCATATCTGCGCGTCGTGCCCACCACGGATCTCGGCACGACCTTCGGGCTGGCCTTATCGGTATTCGGCCTGATCATATTTTATAACATCAAGGTCAAGGGACTCTGGGGCTATATCAAGACCTTCCTGCTTCATCCGTTTGGCAAATGGCTGGTGCCGGTCAACATCATAATGACCACGGTTGAAGAGGTAGCCAAGCCAGTCAGCCTGGCCCTCCGACTTTTTGGAAACATGTTCGCCGGCGAGCTGATGTTCGTGCTTATCGCATTGCTGTCATTATCCTGGTATATGATCCCGGCTCAAATCGTGCTCGGTTTTGCCTGGTCGGTATTTCATGTCCTCGTGGTCACCATACAGGCCTTCATCTTCATGCTGCTGACGGCCGTGTACCTGGCCATGGCTTCCATGGACCTGGAAGAGCACTGATCGTGGCGGTCTTTTTAATTTGTCTTAATTCAGCTGATTATTTGGCATTTGTGAAGGAGAACTCTGATGAGTCCAGAATTGATCATTAGCATTTACAGCAGCACCGCCATCGGCGTCGGCATTATTCTTGCCGCCGCCGGCGTCGGCTCGGCACTCGGCTGGGGCATGATCTGCTCCAAATACATTGAGGGGATAGCGAGGCAGCCGGAAATGCGCCCGCAGCTCATGGGTCAGATGCTGTTCACCGGCGGTCTGATGGAGGCCTTCCCGATGATCGTCCTGGGCATCTCCATGTGGTTCATTTTCGCCAATCCGTTCCTGAGCGCGGCCAAGGCGTCAATCGGCGGCTGAACCGGATAACCCTGTAAACCTTGTTAGGAGGAAATCCAGCGTGAATGTTACCGGTACGTTATTCATCCAGATATTCACGTTCGCGCTGTTCGTCTGGTTTTGCATGCACTTCATCTGGCGGCCCATAAGCCGGATGATGGACGAGCGCAACAAACAAATTGCCGATGGCCTGGCAGCCGCCGAACGCGGTCAGCATGAACATGAACTGGCCGAGAAGCGTGCGGAGGAGATTCTGCACGAGGCCAAACAGCAGTCCGCCGAGGTTCTCAATCAGGCGCAGAAGCGCGCCAACGAAATCGTCGAAGAGGCGAAGGGCGATGCGCGCAGCGAAGGTGAGCGTCTGATGACGGCGGCCAGGGCCGAGATCGATCAGGAGATCAACCGGGCCAAGGAGCAGCTGCGTGACCAGTTGGCGGACATCGTCGTGGCGGGCGCCGAGCGCGTCCTGCAGCGTGAAATCGATAAAAAAGCCCACAGTGACATATTGAAAGAGCTGGTTACTGAGCTCTAGGCGGAATATCCATGGCTGAACTCACTACAGTAGCGCGTCCCTACGCTCAGGCGATTTTCAAGACCGCCAGCGAAGACGGCCGCCTGGGCGAGTGGTCCGAAATGCTGCAGTTTGCCGCCGCGGTGGCGGGCGACGAGGCCATGGTCGACCTCATCGAGGATACGCGCTACAGCAAAAGCCAGCTGGCGCAGATGTTCATCGATGTCTGTGGCGAGCGGCTCGATCAGAAGGGACAGAACCTGATACGCGTTCTGGCCGAAAACCGCAGGCTGACCCTGCTGCCGGAAATCGCCGAGGTCTACGAGGTCTACCGTGCAGAGGCTGAAAGCACCATAGACGCGGAGATTATCAGCGCCTACCCGGTGACTGACGATCAGCGCGACAGCATTGCCGAGGCGCTGGCCGCGCGCCTGGGCCGCAAGGTGAAACTCAGCGCAACAACAGATGAATCCCTGCTCGGCGGCGCCATTATCCGGGCGGGGGACATGGTTATCGACGGTTCGGTTCGCGGCAAGCTGGGTAAGCTTGCCACGGCCATGAGCCATTAAGAGGAAAGCATTATGCAACTTAATCCATCCGAAATCAGCGACCTCATCAAGAATCGCATCGAGAAGTTCGAGGCCGTCGCCGAAGCCCGCAACGAAGGCACCGTCGTCAGCATTACCGACGGTATCGTGCGCGTGCACGGATTGGCGGACGTCATGGCCGGCGAGATGCTGGAGTTTCCGGGCGATACCTACGGCATGGCGCTCAATCTGGAGCGTGACTCAGTGGGTGCGGTTATCCTCGGCGACTACAAGCACATTTCCGAAGGCGACAGCGTCAAGTGCACCGGCCGTATTCTCGAGGTGCCCGTGGGCGAGGCCTTGCTGGGCCGTGTCGTGGATTCCCTGGGCAGGGCCATCGACGGCAAGGGTCCGATACAGGCCGAGCTGACCTCGCCCATCGAAAAAGTCGCGCCGGGCGTTATCACACGTAAGTCGGTGGATCAGCCGGTGCAGACCGGCCTGAAGGCCATTGACGCCATGGTGCCCATCGGCCGCGGCCAGCGCGAGCTGATCATCGGCGACCGCCAGACCGGCAAGACCGCAGTGGCCATCGACGCCATCATCAATCAGAAGGGCACCGGCATCAAGTGCATCTACGTTGCCGTCGGCCAGAAGGCCTCCTCCATCGCCGCTGTCGTGCGCAAACTCGAAGAACACGGCGCCATGGAGCACACTATCATCGTTGCCGCTTCCGCTTCCGAATCCGCCGCATTGCAGTACATCGCGCCGTATGCCGGTTGCTCCATGGGCGAGTACTTCCGTGATCGCGGCGAGGACGCCCTGATAGTCTATGACGATCTTACCAAGCAGGCCTGGGCCTACCGCCAGGTGTCTCTGCTTCTGCGCCGCCCGCCGGGCCGCGAGGCCTATCCCGGCGATGTGTTCTACCTGCATTCACGCCTGCTCGAACGCGCTGCTCGCGTCAACACCGAGTATGTCGAGAAATTCACCGAGGGCAAGGTCAAGGGCAAGACCGGATCGCTGACCGCGCTGCCGATCATCGAAACCCAGGCCGGCGACGTCTCGGCGTTCGTGCCCACCAACGTGATTTCCATCACCGACGGGCAGATTTTCCTGGAGTCCGATCTGTTCAACGCCGGTATCCGCCCGGCCATCAACGCCGGTCTGTCGGTGTCCCGCGTGGGCGGCGCGGCGCAGGTCAAAATCATCAAGAAGCTCGGCGGCGGCGTGCGCCTGGCCCTGGCGCAGTACCGCGAGCTGGCTGCTTTCGCGCAGTTTGCATCGGATCTGGATGAAGCAACCCGCAAGCAGCTCGAACGCGGTCAGCGCGTCACCGAGCTCATGAAACAGAAGCAGTACGCACCGCTGTCCATCGCCGACATGGCCATCTCCCTGTATGCCGCCAACGAAGGCTATCTCGATGACGTCGACGTCAAGAAGGTGGTGGATTTCGAGGCAGCGCTGCACAGTTTTGCGCGCTCGGAACACGGCGATCTGCTGCGTACCATCGAAGAGACCGGTGAATACAACGACGAGATTGAGGCCGGCCTGAAGAAGGCCTTAGAGGACTTCAAGGCCAAGGGCGCCTGGTAAGAGAGGGACGATTCCGTGGCAGCCGGCAAAGAAATCCGAACCAAGATCCGGAGTATTCAGAATACTCAGAAGATCACGAGCGCCATGGAAATGGTCGCGGCCAGCAAGATGCGCAAGGCGCAGGACCGCATGGCGGCCTCGCGTCCGTATGCGGAAAAGATCCGCAACGTCATTCATCACCTGGCGCAGGCCCATCCGGAATACCGTCATCCATATCTGGAAGAGCGCGAGGTCAAGCGCGTCGGTTACATCATCGTTTCCACGGATCGCGGCCTGTGCGGCGGCCTCAACGCCAATCTCTTCCGTTACCTCCTGCATCAGCTCAAGGATTGGGACGATAAGGGCATCGAGATCGATTTGTGCGCCATCGGGCGCAAGGCCGCCGGATTTTTCAAGCGATTCTCGGCAAAACTGCGCGCGCAAAAGACGGAGCTCGGGGACTCCCCGCCACTGGAGGACCTGATCGGCGCCGTCAGGGTCATGCTGGACGCCTATACCGACGGCGAGATCGATCGTCTGTACCTGGCCTCCAACGACTTTGTAAACACCATGACCCAGAGCCCTTCCATCGAACAGTTAATACCCGTTGCCGCGCCCGAGCCAGATGAGGAGCTCCAGCACCATTGGGATTACCTGTACGAGCCCGAATCCAAGGTCATTCTGGACGATTTGCTGATGCGCTATATCGAGTCGCTGGTGTACCAGGGCGTGGTGGAGAACATCGCCTGTGAGCAGGCGGCGCGCATGGTAGCGATGAAAAGCGCCTCCGACAATGCCGGCAATCTCATCGATGAACTGCAGCTGGCGTACAACAAGGAGCGCCAGGCGGCGATCACCCAGGAACTGTCGGAGATCGTCGGCGGCGCGGCCGCGGTCTGAGGAACAAAACATGCGGGCGGCGATGACGTAGCGATACTGCCCCCGGCACTGAATTTTTAAGGTTAAGAGGAACTGAAAATGAGTTCTGGAAAGATTGTACAAATCATCGGAGCGGTGGTGGACGTCGAGTTCCCACGCACGGATATGCCCAATGTCTACGATGCCCTCATCGTCGACGGAGGCCTGACCCTGGAGGTGCAGCAGCAGCTCGGTGACGGGATCGTGCGTACCATCGCCATGGGTGCCACCGACGGTCTCAAGCGTGAAACCGGTGTGGAAAACACCGGGGCGCCGATTTCCGTGCCCGTGGGCACCAAGACCCTGGGCAGGATCATGGACGTGCTGGGCAACCCGGTGGATGAGGCCGGTCCCATCGGCGAGGAGGAGCGCCTGCCCATCCACCGCAAGGCGCCGGCCTACGCCGACCAGGCGCCCAGCGTCGAGATCCTGGAAACCGGCATCAAGGTCATCGACCTCATCATGCCCATCGCCAAGGGCGGCAAGATCGGCCTGTTCGGCGGCGCCGGGGTGGGCAAGACCGTGACCCTGATGGAGCTGATCCGCAACATCGCCGTCGAGCACTCGGGCTACTCGGTGTTCGCCGGCGTGGGCGAACGCACCCGCGAAGGCAACGACTTCTATCATGAAATGACCGAGGGCGGCGTTATCGACAAGGTCGCCCTGGTGTACGGGCAGATGAACGAGCCGCCGGGCAACCGTCTGCGGGTGGCGCTGACCGGCCTGACCATCGCCGAGAATTTCCGCGACGAAGGCCGCGACGTCCTGATGTTCGTCGACAATATCTACCGTTACACCCTGGCCGGCACCGAGGTGTCCGCGCTGCTTGGCCGCATGCCGTCGGCGGTGGGCTACCAGCCGACCCTGGCCGAGGAGATGGGCGTCCTGCAGGAG
>JARRRO010000016.1:0-17713 GCA_037380645.1 Gammaproteobacteria bacterium
CGAACTTGACCGTCGCCATCGATCCCAGGGGAAAGGTGTGCCCGTCCGGGGCCTGGATCAGCAGACCCTTGATGTCGTGACGGTACAGCCGGCTGTGTTCCCGGTAGTGCGCTTCCAGAGGCTGCGACCAGACGCGCACCCCGACCGGCTGCTCGGGGCCCATGTAGTCCGTGACCACGTCGCCCCGGAGGTAGCGGGCGACCTGGGCCTTGACGTCGGACACGGTCAGGCCGTTCATGGCGGCCTGCGCCTGGTTGACGTGGATATTCAGGGCATCGCCGGTCGGCAGCGTGCCCGGATCGACCGACGACGGCTGAATGCCGGCGGCGTGGGAGATCGCATCCGCCACCTTCCGGGCGATGCCGGGCAGGACGTCCGGGTTGTTCGCACTGAGATTGATCACCACCGGCTGTCGCCGGCCGACCATGTCCCCGATCATGTCGCTCAGGAGCTGATGGGTATCGTAGGTCAAGCCCGGGACAGCGGCGTCGACCTTCTCCCGGATCTGGGCCATCACGGTCCAGATCGGCGGCCGCCCGGACGGCGGGACCAGCCTGACGAAGAAATCGCCGCCATAGGGCATGATCAGGTCGCCGCCCAGACCGGCGCCGGTCCGCCGCGAGTAGGTATCCACGTACGGATTCCGCTTCAGGATCGCCTCGACGGCCGCGAGTTCCCGGTTGGTCTCGATGAACGAGGTGCTGGGCGCCGTCTGGTAATCCAGTACGAAACCGCCTTCGTCCATCTTCGGCAGGAAACCCGAGCCCACGTGACTCTTGCCGAGATAACCGGCAGCGGCGACGGCGACGAGGATGATGACGACCAGCCACGGCCTCGCGATCAGGCCCCCGAGCAGCCGCCCGTGGAGTCGTCGCATCCTGTTCTCGCTGTCGTGCGACGGATCGTGCCATTTGCTGAAATCGATGAGCCCGCGGGCCATCAGCGGCACCAGCAGGGCCGTGAATGCGTAGGAGATGATCAGGGACGACGCCATCGTGATCGACAGGAACTTGAAAAACGCCCCCGTGACGCCGGACAGGAATGCCAGCGGGATGAACATGATGATGGTGGCGCTGCTGGACCCCGTCAGGGGGGCCAGGAACTCCCGCGCCGCGCCGAGCACGGCCCGCTGCGGCTGTTCAAGCGCAGGGACGCCCGCACGGCGCGCCACATGCTCCACCATGACGATCGCGTCGTCGATCAGCAGGCCGATGGCGGCGGCGATGCCGCCGAGGGTCATGATGTTGAACGTCATCCCGAATGCCGACAGCAGCTGGCAGGTGGACAGCACGGACATGGGCACGGTGATCATCGACACCAGCGCCGCCCGCCAGTTGCGCAAAAAACCCAGCACAACGCAGGCGGCAAAGACCAGGCCGATGACGATCGCCTCCTCCATGGCACCGATGGAGGAGCGGACGAGATCGGTCTGATCGTACCACTTGTGGACGACGATCCCCTTCGGCGCCTTCTTCATGAAGGCATCGAGCCTCGAGACGACCGCATGCTTCAGCTTCAGCGAATCGGCGTTGTCCTGCTGAAAGACGTTGATGTTGACCGAGGGCTGCCCATCGTCATCCACCAGCAGCCACTGCGGGATCGAACCCATCTTCACCCTGGCGATGTCGCCCAGGCGCACGATGTCACCGGCCTTCGTGCGCAGGGTGACGTCGCGGACCGAGCGGATGGACGTGAACTGGTTGTTCGTCAGCGTCAGATACAGCAGGTCGTTGTCCTGCAGACGCCCCACCGCTTCCAGCGAGTTCGCCCCGGAAACGGCATGGGCAACGTCGGCCGGCGTCAGCCCGTAGGCCTGGAGTTGTCCCGGGGTGATGTACACCTGGATCTCGCGCGTTTGTCCGCCGAGCGTACTGACCTTCCGGATGCCCGGAATCCCGGTCAGCAACGGCGCGATCTGGTATTTGGCCATGGTCTGCAGCGCCGCCGGCGACACCGTGCTGGAGGTCAGCGCGAAGGAGACGAACGGCATGATGGCGTTGGGCGCCATCTGCAGTGCGTCGTAGCCCGTCCCCGGAGGCAAATCCGGCAGTTTCTGCGCGAGGGCTGTCTCGACCCGGAGGAGCGCATTAGTCATATCATAGCCCCACGGGAAATCGACGAAGATCTCCGCCGATCCCCGGGTGGTGGTCGATTCGACGTTGACCGCGCCGGGCACGGCGCGGGCCACCTTTTCCAGGGGCTCCGTCACCTTGATCAGCATCGTGTTGGCCGGCATCTCACCGCTGCTGATCTCGACCCGGATCCGCGGGAAGCTGACAGTCGGGAAAAGCTGGATCGGCAGGGTGAACCCCGCCATCACTCCCGCCAGCGTCGCCGCGAAAGCGATAAACAGGAGAGAGCGCCGGTGGCTCTCAATCCGGTCGACGAAGTTCATTGCCTACCCTTCCCGTTCAATGCGTTGCCGCCGCGCCTACGCCGGCATTTTCTCCGGCAGCCTTTATCCTCGTGCCGTTATCGAGCTGGTAGTTTCCCGTGCCGACCACAGGAGCGCCGGCGGCAAGGTTGCCCTCGACCAGATCCTGATCACCCTTCGAGGTAATCACCTGACGCCGGTGTTGATCACAACCTTGCCCATCTCCCCCGTGAGCAAGAGGTTGTCCGGAAGCGAAATCTCGATGGGGATAAGGCCGTTCACCGTCGAGACCACGGATCCACGGAGGATTACCTTGCCATGAAAGGTCCCGCTTCCACTGAACGGAGTAATGGTGGCTTCGTCGCCGTTCTTGATCCCCGCCGCTTGTGCAGGCACCACGCCGGTCCTGAATACCAGTCCCGCCGGGCGGGCGAGTTCGATCACCGGAGCGCCCCGTGCCAGATACGAGCCGGAACCCGCAAAGATGCTCATAATGACGGCATCGAATGGCGCTTTCAGTGTATTCGGGCCATTAGCACCCTCCTCCCGCAGCGCCTCCAGAGCCGCCTTGGCGTCGGCTTCCGTTTTCTCGTCCTGCGCCAGCTGGGCTGCCGTCTCCAGATGAGCCGCGGCCAGCTGCCGGCTCCGTGCCAGGAGGTGCCGGGCGACTTTGAGCGCCTGTTCTGCCTGCTTATAGTTTGCGCGCGTCTCAGGGCTTGGGACGAGCGTCATCAGTGGTGCACCCTTGCTGACCTTCTCGCCTTCCCGAACTTCGACGTTGCTCACCCTGGTGGCAACCTGCGCAGAGAGAGTTTCCCGCCCTTTCTGGGACGGCACCACCCTGCCGTAGGTGGTAACGGACGTGGGGAGACTCCCCGTCTGCAGAGGGATCAGATTAACCGTAACAGTGACGATGCTGCCGTCGCCGGCAAGGGCGGCCCTATAATGGAAAGATATTTCATGAGTGATTCACTTTTCTGAAGAGACGGGTATCGTTTCCGGAAAGCCGATGGCGAGTTCGATCGACAGAGCCAGGGTGGTCTCATCAAGCGCTCGCTGGTAGTTGAGTACTTCCAGTTGGCGCCGGAGCGCCGTTGTCTGATAATCCGTCAAGGAGCGCTGATCCAGGTTGCCCTGCTTGTAGGCCTGCAGCGCGGAGTCTGCCAGCGAGCCTGCTTCCTCCGAAGCAGACCGCGATCTTTTGAGATTGGATTTGATCGTCTGTATGCGCGCGATGAAAGCGTGGATGTTACTCACTGCGTCATCAAGACGCGCCTGATAGTCGGCGTGCAACCGGACTCGTGTCGCCCGGACTGAGGCGATTTTCCCCTGGTTGCGATTAAAGACGGGCAGATCCATGCTGATGATCGGCCCCATTGAGTAGACGCGCGATGTATCCCAGCCTCCCCCCGGCCCGATAGTGAAGGCGGGGAACTGTCCCAGAATTGCTTCGCGCACATCCTGATCCGCCGCCCGGTACCCGAGCTGCAGCGCCACGAGATCCGGCCGGCGCTTCGGCAGCGTCTTGATCAGCGGATTGATGTTATCCGGCGAACTAATGGGTGTGGGTGCGGCAATCGCAAAACGCACCGACGGATCGAGGCCGATCAGCGCATCGAGATCCTGCCAGTCCTTCATTAATGTCATCCGAGCGGTGGCGTTGGCGGTTTCGGCGCTGGCCTTGGCGGCCTGCAGCGGGGCTAGGGCCGTCAGCGTGAGGTTGCCGGCCGATGCCGCCGTACGGACCCGATTTACTTCTTTATCCAGAAGATTGAGCTCCTTGCCGCGGACTTCCAGCTCGCGGTTGGCGGCATAAATATCCACGGCAAGCAGACGCGCCCTCTGGGCGACCTGCCATTCCTGCCACAGCAGATCCGCCTTGACCCGTCCGAACCGGGCCCTGGCGGCCTTGACGCGGGGGCCGTAAGTCACAATGGACCGGATATCTTCCGAGATGGAGGCAACCAGTGAGACGGGCTGTTGAGCACCGCGACCAGTCCAATTTTATCGGGTGAAAGCGGTTTTTCCGGATTGATCTTCGTCGGGTCGTTATTCGACCCCTTGGATGGCACCGTGAGATTAAGCTGCTCAAGGCCCGTCTTGAGATTGGAGCTTTCCGCCAGCGGCAGCGCGTGATAGGTGGCGCAGCCACCCACGGCCAGCAGGACGGTGAATATCGCTGAGGGCTTCAGTATGTGATTCAAGTGCTTAGTGCGGTTATTTCGAGTGAGACCAGCATACGAAACACGCACTTAAGAAAACCTTACCGGCGGGTTAACACAGCGTAAACAGGGAGCGTCCGACGGGAGGTCTGTCTCTTCAACCGCCGTCGGATTTTTTTACACCCCGGAACCGCCGTTCACGGGGGTGTATATCCCGGTATGTTCTCGGCCTTCACCTCGTCGATGTACTTCGGGTCCAGATACTGCTCGGCGTATTTCAGGTAGATTTTGTCGTGCATGAAGACGTCGAACAGGGCCGGATCGATGTGGCCGTCCAGCTTCATCTGACCCAGGATGGTCAGCGCCTCCGACAGGGGCATGGCGTCCTTGTAGGGACGATCGGGTGCGGTAAGCGCCTCAAAGACATCGGCGATGGCTACCATGCGGGCGGGAATGGACATCTGCTCCCCGATCAGACCATTGGGATAACCGGTGCCGTCCATCTTTTCATGGTGGCCGCCGGCGTATTCCGGAACGCGGCGCAGGTGGCTGGGATAGGGCAAAGACTCCAGCATCTTGATAGTGACGCTGACATGGTTGTTGATGATCTCCCGTTCACGCACCGTCAATGTGCCGCGGCCGATTTTCAGATTCTGCTTTTCCTCATCGGAAAGAAAATGCACCCGTTCACCCTCCGGGTTCACCCACTGCCGCGATGCGATGGCGTCGATGCGGGCGATTTCCTCATCGCTGATGGATTCCCCGCCCATGTTGCACTCGCGTACGTATTCCCTGTCCACGTCGATCCCTCGCAACGTGTTGGCCAGTTCCGGGTCATCACCCAGGTCCACCTCACCGCCCCCGTCATAGCGGCGCAACCTTCGCTTCAGGGCCTCGATCACGGCATCGCGCCTGAGCACCTCGAAGCGAGTGTCTATCAGGCCGATGCGGTCGTAAATCGTTTCCAGCTTGGTCCCCTTGTCCACCACGTATTCGGGAGTGGCGATCTTGCCGCAGTCGTGCAGCCAGGCGGCGACCTCCAGCTCATATTTTTCCTCCGGCGTCATTTGGAATTCCTTCAGCGGTCCCCGGTCGATGCGGCAGGCGGCTTCGGCCAGCATGTTGGTGATGACCGGTACGCGCCGGCAGTGTCCGGCAGTGTACGGCGACTTCTCGTCAACGGCGCTGGCGATAAGCTTGATCAGGGAGTCGAACAGATCCTTCTGTGCGTCGATGAGACTGCGGTTAGTGATGGTTACCGCCGCCTGGGAGGCGAGGGATTCCACCACCTTCTGGTCCAGTGGGGAGAAGGGAATGACCTCGCCGGATCGGGGATCGATGGCGTTGATGAGCTGCAGCACGCCAGTGATCTCGTTCTCATGGTTGCGCATGGGCACGGTCAGGAAGGATTTGGAACGATAACCGGTCTTGGCGTCGAAATTCCGGGTCCCGGAGAAATCAAAATCGGTATCGGTGTAGGCGTCCGCGATGTTCACCGTTTCCCCGCTGAGGGCCGCCCAGGCCGCCACCATGTGCACGTTAGGCTTGCCGTCGCTGCGGTACAGAGAGACGGGATAGAATTCGATCTCCTCGCCGCTGGTGCCGCCCATGTGAATGCCCAGCGATTCGGTGATCATGATCTCGAAGCGCAGGCGGTTATCTTCGGTGCGCGTATACAGTGTGCCACCATCGGCGCAGGTCAGTTCCTTGGCCTTGCTCAGGATCATCTCCAGCAGGCGGGAATGATCCTGTTCGGCGGACAGGGCTACCCCGATATCCGTCAACTCCTTGATTAAAGGCGCGAAGTCGGCGTCGCTTGAATTCATATAGTAACCGTTGAATACTTCCGTGCGGTCGTCCATTCTAGTTGATTTCGCCTGCCAAGACATAACATTCCGTTGGAGCCAATCACTTTTCCCCGGTGCCGGCGTCCAGATCCAGGAACATCCGGTTGAGCCGCTGCACGAAACCGGCCGGATCCTTCAGCCTACCGCCTTCGCTGAGCAGCGCCTGATCAAAAAGGATCCTCGACCAGTCGCTGAAAACATCCTCGTCCTGCTCCTGTTCCAGCTTCTTAACCAGAGGATGAGTCGGGTTGATCTCCAGGATCGGTTTCGACTCGGGTATCTCCTGCCCGCTCGCCTTGAGTATCTGCTCCAGATGGCGGCCCATCCCGTGTTCATCCGCAACCAGGCAGGCGGGGGAGGAGGTCAGGCGACGGGTGAGGCGCACCTCCTTGACTTGCCCTTCCAGGAACTTGCTCATGCGCACGACGAGTTCGGCGTGCTGCTCGCCCTTCTCCGCCTGTTTCGCACCGGTTTCTTCCGCGCTTCCCTCCAGTTCCTCCGGAGCCAGTTCGCCCCGCATCACCGAGCTCAGCGGTTTGCCGTCGAATTCAGTCAGGTGGGCGACCAGCCATTCATCGATGGGATCGGTGAGCAACAGCACCTCTATGTCCTTGTCGCGGAAGATCTCCAGGTGCGGGCTGTTCTTCGCCGTCGCCAGGTTTTCAGCGGTGATGTAATAGATGGCTTTCTGGCCCTCCTTTATCCTGCCCAGGTAGTCTTCCAGCGAAACGCTCTGCTCGCCGGAATCGTCATGGGTGCTGGAGAACCGGAACAGCTTGGCCAGATCCTCCTTCCTGTCCGGCTCGTCGATAACGCCCTCCTTCATGACCCGGCCGAACTCCTTCCAGAACTGCGCGTATTTTTCCTTGTCCTTGGCGGCCAGGTTTTTCAAGAGGTCCAGCACCCGCTTGGTGCTGGCGCCGCGGATGGTGTCTATGGTTTTGTTCTTCTGCAGTATTTCCCGCGAGATGTTCAGTGGCAGGTCGTCGGAGTCTATGACCCCGCGCACGAAGCGGAGATAGGGTGGCAGCAACTGCTCGGCGTCATCCATAATAAAGACGCGGCGCACGTACAGCTTGACGCCGTGGCGCTGCTCCCGATCCCACAGGTCGAAGGGGGCGCGGGACGGGATATACAACAGACTGGTGTATTCATTCCTGCCCTCCACCCGGTTGTGGATCCAGGTCATGGGGTCATCGAAATCATGGGCGACATGTTTGTAGAACTCCCGGTACTCCTCGTCGCTGATTTCGTTTTTGTTTCGTGTCCACAGGGCGGTGGCGGAATTCACCGTTTCCTCTCCGGCTTCTTCCCCTTCCCCGGGCATGACGATGGGCAGGGAGATGTGATCGGAATACTTCCTGATGATGGCGCGCAGGCGGTGACCATCCAGAAACTCCTCCGCCTCCTTGCGTAAATATAATGTCACCTTGGTACCGCGCTTCGGCCGCGGCACAGTCTCTATGGTGTAATCGCTCTTGCCGGTGGAGATCCAGCGCACCCCTTCTTCGCGACCCAGCCCGGCGCGGCGGGTCACAACCTCCACTTTTTTGGCGACGATAAAAGATGAGTAGAAACCTACCCCGAACTGGCCGATGAGCCGGGAATCCCTGGCCTCGTCTCCGGTCAGGCTCTGGAGGAACTGCCGGGTCCCGGACTTGGCGATGGTCCCCAGGTGCTCGATCACCTCCTCGCGGGACATGCCTATGCCGTTGTCGATAACACTGATGGTCTTCTGGTCCTTGTTATATTCCACCCGGATCCCGAGGTCCGGATCATCCTCCAGCAGGGCCTCATCCTTGAGGGCCTCGAAACGCAGCTTGTCCGCCGCATCCGAGGCGTTGGAGATGAGTTCCCGCAGGAAAATCTCCCGGTTGCTGTAGAGGGAATGGATCATCAGGTCCAGCAACTGCTGGACCTCGGTCTGAAATCCCAGGGTTTCCTTTTTGGTCTTGACGCTCATGGGGTCCCCTTCTGTCTGTGCAGGTATACAGATACATTATTTAAGGGTATGAGGTTGATTTTTCAAGGGCACCCCCCTGTCGCCCGCCTGAGGTAATCGCGACTTGCCGGCGGCGCGGGATAATGATTGAATGCGCCACGGGCCCGCCCGGGCTGACAAAAAAAGACAAGGCAACCGACAGCTGATCATGACACGCACGACCCTCCCTTCCACCTGGCTGCTGGCGGCGCTGCTGCTCGGCGGTTGTGCCGCGCAGCCAACCCGCAACGCCGCGGATCTCGATGCCCTGGCGCGACAGGCCGCCAGCGCCTATGAGCGCGATGACATGGCGCAAAGCGCGCGCCTGTACCAGCGCCTGACCCAGGCATCGCCCGAAGTGGCGGACTACTGGTACCGGCTGGGCAACAGCCAGGCGCGCACGGGCAAACCTTATGCGGCGATAAAGTCCTACAGCGAGGCGCTGACGCGGGAACCCGGCATGACCGACGCCTGGTACAACATGGGACTGGTGCAACTGCAGCTGGCGGCGAAGTCCTTCAGCGCCATGCAGGGGCACACGGCCCCGGGAAGCCAGCAGTACAAACAATCGGAGGAGGCCCTGTCCGGGATCCTCAAGCTCATCGGCAAGGACGCGGCCGCAAACGGGGGGGAGTAATCCTCTGACCGCCCTTGTCAACGTGGCGATCGGTCCTGACTTTCGCTACTATCACAGGTCATGACCTCCTCCGCCCCGACGTCCGCGCCGCACACACCGGTGATGCAGCAGTACCTGGGGTTCAAGCGCCAGTACCCGGACATGCTGCTGTTCTTCCGCATGGGGGATTTCTACGAACTTTTCTTTGATGACGCCGCCCGGGCGGCGCGCCTTCTGGACATCGCCCTGACCACCCGCGGCCGCTCCGGCGGTGAGCCCATTCCCATGGCCGGCGTCCCCTCCCACGCCGTCGATACCTACCTGGCAAAGCGGGTGCAGCTGGGGGAATCCGTGGTCATCTGCGAGCAGATGGGCGACCCGGCCCTGGCCAGGGGACCGGTGGAGCGCAAGGTGGTGCGTATTGTCACCCCGGGCACGGTCACCGACGAGGCCCTGCTGGAGGAACGCCGCGACTGCCTGCTGCTGGCCGCGCACCGGGAGGGGGACCGCATCGGCCTGGCCTGGCTGGACCTCACCGGCGGGCGCTTTACCCTCATGGAAGTGCCGGACCCCCAGGCCCTGGACGCCGAGCTGAAACGGCTGCAGCCGGCAGAGATCCTCGCCGGTGAGGACAGTCCGCTGCTGGAGCCGCTGCAGAGGACAAAATGCCGTATCACCGCCTGCCCCCCTTGGCATTTCAACCTGCAGACCTGTACCGACCGCCTCCTGAACCAGTACGGCGTTAGCGATCTGGCCGGTTTCGGCTGCGAGGCCATGACCGCCGCCGTGTGCGCCGCCGGCGCCATCCTCCAGTACGCCGGCGAGACCCAGTGCCAGGACCTGCCCCATCTTCTGCCCCCGCGGGTGGAACGCCGGGAAGACGCCGTCATCCTGGACGCGGTCAGCCGCCGCAACCTGGAACTGGAACGGGACCTTTCCGGGCGCAGGGATCACAGCCTGCTGCAGGTCCTGGACAGCACCGTCACCGCCATGGGCAGCCGCCTGCTGGGGCGCTGGCTGCAGCGGCCGCTGCGCGATCACGACGCCCTGCGCCTGCGCCACGACGCCGTAGCCTGCCTGCTGCTGAACCGCGACTACATCGGCGTGCGCGAGCAGCTGCGCAGCGTGCGCGACATGGAACGCATCCTTACCCGTGTCGCCCTGCAATCCGCCCGGCCCCGGGACCTGGCCCAGCTGCGCGACAGCCTGGCGACCCTGCCCGATCTCAGGGCGTCGCTGGCGACGCTGGACAGCCCGCGTGTCCGGGTCCTGGTGGAGGAGATCGAACTGCACCCCGAATTGCGCGATTACCTGGATCGCGCCCTGGTGGAGGCACCGCCGGTGACCCTGCGCGACGGCGGAGTGATAGCCGAGGGCTTCGATCCTGAGCTGAACGAGCTGCGTCGCCTCAGCACCGACGTGAACCGGCACCTGCTGGATCTGGAACAGCGGGAGCGCGGGCGCACCGGCCTGGCCAATCTTAAAGTGGGCTATAACCGCGTGCACGGCTACTACATCGAGATCAGCCGCGCCCACAGCCATGACGTCCCCGCGGACTATCACCGCCGCCAGACCCTGAAGTCGGCCGAACGCTTCATCACCGACGAACTCAAGGCCTTCGAGGACAAGGTCCTCTCCGCCCGCGACAAGGCCCTGGCCATGGAGAAGCGGCTCTATCAGGACATCCTGGAAAGGATCGGCAAGGAGCTGGCAGACCTGCAGAAAACCGCCGCGGCCGTGGCCGAATGCGACGTCCTCGCCGCCTTCGCCGAGCGGGCCGACCTGCTGGACCTGAACCGGCCGGAATTCACCGCGGAACCCGGCGTCCACATCCGCGGCGGACGCCATCCGGTAGTGGAGCAGATCCAGAGCGAACCCTTTATCGCCAACGATACCCGCCTGGACGAAGACCGGCGCATGCTGATCATCACCGGCCCCAACATGGGCGGCAAATCCACCTACATGCGCCAGACCGCGCTCATCGTCATCCTCGCCCACATCGGCAGCTTCGTCCCGGCCCAATCCGCCCGCCTCGGTCCCGTGGACCGCATCTTCACCCGCATCGGCGCCTCCGACGACCTGGCCGGCGGCCGCTCCACCTTCATGGTGGAAATGGTGGAGACGGCCAACATCCTCAACAACGCCACCGCCGACAGCCTGGTGCTCATGGACGAGATCGGCCGCGGCACCGGCACCTACGACGGCCTGGCCCTGGCCTGGGCCTCCGCCGCCCACCTGGCCGCCGGGGTGCGGGCCTTCACCCTGTTCGCCACCCATTACTTCGAGCTCACCGCACTGGCGGAGCAACTGGAGGGCGTCGGCAACGTGCACCTGGACGCAGTAGAACACGGTGATCGCATCATCTTCATGCACGCGGTCAAGGAGGGACCGGCCAGCCGCAGCTACGGACTGCAGGTGGCGCAACTGGCGGGGGTGCCCGCGGATGTCATCGACAGTGCCAGGCACCGGCTGCAGGAGATCGAACGGGTCCCGGCGCCCACACCCGCGGCGCCGGCACCCCAGTCAGATCTGTTCGATCGCAGGCAGCCGTTGATCGCGGCGCTGCGGGAGGCCGACCCGGACAACCTGACTCCGCGTCAGGCTCACGATCTACTCTACCGTCTCCGGGAACTGCTAGGCGCGGATTGACTTTCGCGACAGCGACACCGCTTCCGATCGCCGCAAGGACCCAACACCAGCCCCCTTTTGCTGGCGGCGTTTAGAGGTTATTATATTTTGTTGCCACAACCCACCCACAGCACCGACAGGAACTAGATATGCCGTTTGTTGTTACCGAAGCCTGCATAAAATGCAAGTACACCGACTGCGTGGAAGTCTGTCCCGTTGACTGCTTCCACGAGGGTCCGAACATGCTGGTCATCGATCCCGACGAATGCATAGACTGCACGCTGTGCGAACCGGAATGTCCGGTGGAAGCCATCATGTCCGAAGAGGATGTGCCGGATAATCTGCAGGAATATATCAACCTGAATGCGGAGCTTGCCAGGGAATGGCCGGTCATCAATGAAATGAAGGATCCGCCGGAAGATGCCGATGAATGGAAAACGGTGAAGGGCAAGCTGAAGTATCTGGAACGCTGAACCGCGTTTTTCACCGCTCGCGCTTCGGTCACCAATCCTCCTCTCCTGTCAGGACGACCCGCCGCGCTCACCTCTCTTTATCCCTAATCTCCTCCCGGGGGCGCCGCTGTCCTCCCTGCCTGCGCCTGGCCGCCGCCGCGCTGTTGCTGCAATCCTGCTGTGTCGCCGCCGCCATTTATAAATGGAAGGACCAGGACGGCGGCGTGCACTACAGCGATCACCCTCCGCCGGGACAAACGGCACAGTCCTTCACCGTAGCCCCGCCACCTCCGCCGGATCCCGATGCCGCCGCCAGGCGCGAACGGCGCAACCGCCTCCTCGAGATCTACTCCGAGGACCGCCAGCGCGAGGAGGCACAGCGAGAGGCGGCACGAAAGAAACAGGAAAAGCGCAAGCGCAACTGCGACCGGGCCCGCCGGCAACTGGCGGCGGTGCGCAAGGCCCGGTTCCTGTACGAAGACACCTCTGACCCCAAAAATCCAATGGTGCTGAGCAGCAAGGAGCGGGCGCAGGCGACGCAAAAGCTGGAGCAGCAGGTGCGGACCTGGTGCGACTGAAGCCACCCCCCAATGCCCAAATAGACACTCGAAAACGGATCAGAGTAATATTGCGTTTAATGGTTTCACGGCTGCGCTGACTGTGACATGGCAATGCTTGCCCAGCCGCCTGGCCCTGAAGGCCTCCGCCAAAGAGAGGTTCGCAGGGTCCACGGCCCGACCCCTTTGCCACGGGCGCCGCGGCCGCATGGCGATCGGCGCCCCGGGCCCGGCAGCTTTGCCGGAGGGCATGATTCGGGCAATTCATTGAAAAACAATAATTTTAGCGCATGAACCTCGCGAATAAGCTGGACATCGTCAACCTCTCGGACGTGGGCAGGCGCCGTCCTCATAACGAAGACAGCACCCTCACCGACGCGCGGCTGGGGCTGATGGTACTGGCGGACGGCATGGGGGGATACAAGGCCGGGGAGGTGGCCAGCGCCATCGCCGTCACTTCCATCCACGAAGGTGTGCGTGGCCGCCTCAAGGCCTTGAGGCACGGCGGCCAGCCCGTTGGAGCGAACGGTCAGACCCCCCAGCTGCAGGCGGTCAAGGAAGCCATAATTTATTCAAATTCAGAGATTTACCGCAAGGCCCAGAGAGACCCCCAGTGCCACGGCATGGGCACCACTATCATCGCTGCCCTGTTCCACGACAATTCCGTCACCATCGCCCACGTCGGGGACTCCCGCGCATACCGGCTCCGACGCAACGAGTTCCGGCAAATCACCAAAGATCATTCGCTCATTCAGGAGCTTATCGACCGCGGCCTGTACACGCCGGAGGAGGCAGCCTTGACCACTCCGAGAAACCTGGTGACCCGGGCCCTGGGGATAGAGCCGGAGGTCAAGGTGGATATCATGGAGGAGCAGGCCTCTCCGGGGGATATTTATCTGCTCTGTTCCGACGGTCTCAATGATATGGTAGATGATGAAGAAATTCACTTAACCCTAAGTAAATATAGTGCTAATCTTGTACAGGCGGCCGAGGAACTAGTCCGCTTGGCCAATGCAAAAGGGGGCAGAGACAACACCTCCGTGATCCTCATCCGGATTCGGGAGGAATTTCCCGCCTCGGGGAGAATCTGGAATAAACTCATAAATCACTTTTTCGACTGATGTCAGGGCACTGGGGCATACATCAATGGCAAAGTTAGTTCTGAGCTTGAACGGCGTCGTTCAAGGTGAATATGAGCTCGATAAGGAGCGTATCACCGTTGGACGCAAGCCTGAAAATGACATCCCCATCGACAACCTGGCCGTCAGCGGCAAACACGCTCTCATCATCACCATCCTGGACGATTCCTTCCTGGAAGACCTCGGCAGCACCAATGGCACCTATGTAAACGGAAAACTCGTTAAAAAACATGCGCTTAAAGATGGCGATGTGGTTGCCATAGGCAAGCACGAACTCAAATACGTAAACGAGAACGCCACCTCCGGCGACGACGAGTTCGAAAAGACCATGATCATCAAGCCGGGCTCGGCCAGTGCCGCCGTTGCCGCCGCCCAGGCGGCGGAGAAGGCCGGCGCCGGCGCGGTGGATTCGGCGTCAGCCGGCGCCGATGGCACCGCGGCATCCATAGCCTCGACCACCATGGGCATGCCCCTGGGACGGCTCACGGTCCTGAACGGTCCCATCGCCGGCAAGGAACTGGAGCTGACCAAGGCCCTGATCACTCTGGGCAAGCCGGGCACCCAGGTGGCGGTCATTTCACGCCGGCCCCAGGGTTATTTCCTCACCCATATCGAGAGCGACGGCGACGGCAAGCGCTATCCCACCGTGAACGGCGAAGGTATAGGCCCCAAGGCCTACCAGCTCAAGGACGGCGACCTCATCGAACTGGCCGGGATCAAGATGGAGTTTACCGCTGCCCATTGAACGGCCGGTCCGGCGTTCCCCTTCACAGTTTCTTCAGGCAGTTTAGATAAGCGGCTTCATCGGGCGGCAGCCCCCGGCGCTGCGCCGACCACAGTGCCTCTCCCAGACATTCCATCATCGCATGTTCCAGCGCATGTTAATTGTCATATTTCTTTGACAGTTGCCGGTAAAGAGCGGTGATGCCGGCCGGCCGATCCGCCCCCACCTGCTCCCGTATGGCGATGTGCATACCCATATGCAGGAACGGGTTGCTCACCCCGCCTTCTGGACTATATTCAGCCCCCAGGGCGATATCCATATCAGTCAGCAGCGCGTGGTACTCGGGATGCGCCAGCGCCACACCAAGCACCAGCTGCTCCAGGGGGTCCAGCCCCTCTCCCTCGCGGTCCTTACGCCAGACCTCGACGAAATCGCGGCGGTTTTCATTGCGACCTTGGATAAACATTGCAATGACGAATAATTCACCGTATGAATCCGGCTCAACTTTGATTTTTGCCCGGTGCGATGCCGGTGCGGTTGGCAACCCGGAAAATATGGGTGTCCACGGCGATGGTGGGCTGCCCGAAAGCCGTGTTCAGGATGACGTTGGCGGTCTTGCGCCCCACCCCGGGCAGCGCTTCCAGCGCCTCGCGATCCGCCGGCACTTTCCCGCCGTGTTTCTCCATCAGCATGCGGCAGGTCTTGATGATGTTCTGCGCCTTGGTGTTGTACAGGCCGATGGTCCGGATATAGCGCTTCAGGCCGGCGAGACCCAGCTTGCTGATCGCCTCCGGCGTGTTGGCGATCGCGAAGAGCTTCTCCGTGGCCTTGTTAACGCCCACGTCCGTGGCCTGGGCGGACAGCACCACCGCCACCAGCAGCTCGAACGGGGTTTGATAACGCAACTCCGTGGTCGGCTTCGGGTTCGCTGCCCGCAGCCTCTCGAATATCTCCATGCGTTTCTGCCGGTTCATGCTGTAACAGCCCTTCTGTTGGGTTTAAAGCAAATGATCTCGCAGAGACGCCAAGACGCGAAGAAAGACATGACAACAATCAATCATTACTTTGCGTCTTTGCGCCTTGGCGAGAACTCATTTGCAGGAGTTTCCTTATTTCCGCGAGGCGCGCTTGATCATCGTTGAGTTCCAGCAGGGTCTGCCGTGCCGGCAGGGGCAGCGGCAGGCGTTCGGCCAGGCGCCAGACCAGCCCACCGACCGAGCCGGGATCGCTTGCCAGGCCGTAATGATCCCGCAGGCGCCGCAGCCAGTCAGCGTCCTCGCCTTCCAGGTCCGCGGCAGCAAGGGTCTCGCCTTCTTCCAGCCATTCCACGTCCGCCTCCACCAGGTTATCCGTCCTGACCTCCGTCCGCCGGATGCGGTAACGCCCCTCCCCCGCTACCGTGATGCCCAGCAGGCCGCCGGGCAGAGACTGCCAATCGCGGATCCGGGCATAGGTCCCCACCGGCCAGCACGCGGCCGCCTCCCCCACCTCAAGGCCGCTGCGGATGAGATTGACGCCGAAGCCGTCGCCGGCGCGCAGGCAGCGGCCGATCATGTCCAGGTAGCGCGGCTCGAAGATCCGCAAGGGCAGAACGCCGCCGGGGAACAGCACGGTGCCCAGGGGAAACAGGGGTATCACCGGCCGGCCTTCTCCAGCCGCCGGATGAGGCGCCGATGAATGTCCTCGAAACCGCCGTTGCTCATGATGAGCACGTGATCGCCGGCGCGCGCCGTCCCCGCCACGGCCTCGATGATGGCCGCCACCTCCCCGTGGACCTCCCCCCTTCCGTTCAGGGCGTCGATGACCGGCTGCAGGTCCCAGGCCAGGTCCTCGGGGCGATACAGGAAGACCTGGTCCGCCCCGGCCAGGGCTGGTCCCAGGCTGTCCCGGTGCACGCCCAACTTCATGGTATTGGATCGCGGCTCCAGCACCGCCAGGATCCGGGCCGGCCCGACGCGTGCCCGCAGGGCGTCCAGGGTGGCGCGGACGGCGGTGGGGTGGTGGGCGAAATCGTCATACACGGTGACCCCGCCCGCCTCTGCCAGCCGCTGCAGGCGCCGTTTCACCCCCCTGAACTCTCCCAGGGCGGCGCAGGCCGCGGCAGGTTCGACGCCGGCCTCCCGGGCCGCCGCGACGGCGGCCAGGGCATTGTCGGCATTGTGGCGCCCGATCAGTCCCCAGGCGATGCGGCCGACTTCTTCCCCCTGAAACGCAACGGCAAAGCCGGAGAAGTCCGGCGCGGCTTCCCGCGCCTGCCAGTCGCCGTCGGCGCCGGCAAAAGTCACGACGGGCGTCCAGCAGCCCTGGGCCAGGACCGCCTCCACATGGGGGTCGCCATGGCGGTGCATGATCTTCCCCGAAGCCGGCACGATCCTGACCAATCGATGAAATTCACGTTTTATATCCTCTATATCGTGAAAGATATCAGCATGGTCGAACTCGATACCGGTGATCACCAGGGTCCGAGGGCGGTAGTGGATAAACTTTGCGCGTTTGTCGAAAAAGGCGGTGTCGTATTCGTCCGCCTCCACCACGAAATACGGGGCCTGACCCAGCCGGGCGGAGGCTTCGAAATCCTCGGCCACGCCGCCGATGAGGTAGCCGGGCGCAAGACCCGCTCGCTCCAGGATAAAGGCCAGCATGCTGGTGGTGGTGGTCTTGCCGTGGGTCCCGGCCACCGCCAGGACGTGCCGGTCCGCAAGCACGTGCTGCGCCAGCCATTGAGGACCGGAGGTATACGGCAGTCCGCGGTCGAGGAGGTATTCCACGCAGGGGTTTCCCCGGGACAGGGCGTTGCCGACGATGACCAGGTCCGGCGCCGGCTGCAGGTGGGCCGGGTCATAGCCCTCCCGCAGGGTGATGCCGTGAGCCTGAAGCTGGATGCTCATGGGGGGATAGACGTTGGCGTCGGAACCGCTGACCTCGTGGCCGCAATCCCTGGCCAGCAGGGCGACGCCGCCCATGAAGGTTCCGCAGATGCCCAGGACGTGGATCCTCACGCCTCTGCCTTCGAATTGATCAGGGTCATGGCGACGGAGACGGGCTGGATATAGATTTTGTTTACAGGCTTCTCCGTGGGACAAGGCGCGGCCGTGGCCCGGGCGGAACGGCTGAATGATATATTCAAGCTATCACAACTATTGATATATTAAAATTTATTAATTGCTTAACGGCCTGATATATTGCGTTATCATCGTCACTAAGGAGGCGGACATGAACATCGATATCGGCAT
>JARRRO010000016.1:17737-19518 GCA_037380645.1 Gammaproteobacteria bacterium
ATCGCACAGGGCCTGTCACGCCTGCTGGCCGATAGCTACACCCTGTATCTGAAAACTCATAATTTTCACTGGAACGTCACCGGTCCCATGTTCACCACGCTGCACACCCTGTTCGAACAGCATTATACAGAATTGGCGACGGCGGTAGACGAGATCGCGGAACGGATCCGCGCCCTGGGCGTGGCGGCGCCGGGTTCTTACAAGCAATTCGCCGAACTCTCCTCCATCGAGGAGGAAACCGGCACGCCGTCGGCACAGGACATGATCCGGCAGCTGGTCAAGGGCCAGGAGGCTGTGGTGAAGACCGCCCGCAACGTGTTCCCGGCGGTGGAGAAGGCCAACGATGAGCCCACCGCCGACCTGCTGACCCAGCGCATGCAGGTGCACGAGAAAAACGCCTGGATGCTGCGCTCTCTGCTGGAGAAGGGATAGGCCGGACGCGACCATGGGGACGAAGGCAAGAACACGGGCGGGGACGGGGCGCCGGCGGGCGGCCACCGCCCTTGCCCTGCTGCTAGCCGCCTCCGCCGCCGCTGCGGGAGAGGGACTGACCCGGACCCTTACCCAGGATGACCGCAATCTGGTCAACAATATCAATCTGCAATACAACATGTGCCTGCAGAAAAAGGCCGGGGCCGGGGTCGATCAGAAGCAGCCGGTGGGCCAGGCGCTGCAGGCCGCCGTGGATGAATGCAGCCATATCCTGGCCGATCTGGTGAAGGAGTTCGATCGCCGCCGCATCGATCCGGCCTATTACCAGGGCCTGGTCCAGCACCTGAAGACCAGCGCCATCCGGCGGCAGATGCCCGCCCTGATGATGCGTGAGGCGGCCGGCGGCAAGCAGCCGCGGCAGGGTCAGGAATAACGGCCGGAGCGCAGCAGCCGGTAGCCGGGAAACAGCAGGGGGGCGAACTCGCTCAGGGCCTGCTCATAGACGTCGCGCTTGAAGTCGATGACCTCGTCAAGGGGTTCCCAGAACTCCACCCAGCGCCACAGATCGAATTCCGGCCGCCTGCCGGTATCCAGCTTCACCTCGCTTTCATCCGCCAGCAGCCGTAGCAGGTACCAGAGCTGCTTCTGCCCTATGCAAAGCGGACGCGAGCGGCGGCGGATGTATTTGTCGGGCAGTTTATAGCGCAGCCAGTCCCGGGTGCAGCCGATGACCTCTACCTGCTCTGATCTCAGGCCCGTCTCCTCGCGCAGTTCCCGGTACATCGCCTTTTCCGTGGTCTCGCTGGGGCGGATCCCGCCCTGGGGAAACTGCCAGGCATCCGCGCCTATGCGCTTGGCCCAAAACAGGCGCCCTTCGTCATTGGTCAGGATGATGCCGACGTTGGCGCGGTAACCCTGTTCATCGATCATGGAATTCTGAGTCTCTGCCTGCCACTAGCCATCATGATGTAATGCTAGGGCAAATAGAAATTCGCCGCAATCCGGGAAGTTAGCGTTGCTCCCGAGGGGGATCGCTAGTCCAGGAGTCCTTTGACGGTATCCCGCTCCTCCTCCAGTTCCTTCAGCGTCGCCGTCATCCGCCCCCGGCTGAACGCGTTGATGTCCAGTCCCGGTACGATACGGTAGTCGCCGCCGCTGCAGGTGACGGGGAAGGAATACACCACTCCGGGCGGGATATCATAGCTGCCGTCGCTGGGCACGCCCATGCTGGTCCAGTCCCCCTCCGGCGTCCCCGCGACCCAGTCGCGCATGTGCTCCAGGGCGGCGTTGGCGGCGGAAGCGGCGCTGGACGCCCCGCGCGCGCCGATGACCTCGGCGCCGCGCTTGGC
>JARRRO010000017.1:0-11892 GCA_037380645.1 Gammaproteobacteria bacterium
CGACGGCCGTCGACAAACACCTGCGGCACCGTGTCGGCCCCTGACAGCGCCCTCAGGTAACCGTTGGTCAGGCCCTTGCCCAGTACGATCTCCTGGAAGTCGATACCGCGGTCGTGGAGCATGCCCTTGGCGCGGGCGCAGAAACCGCAGCCCTCCTTGGTCAGCACCACGATGTCCGCCGGTTTTTCCGCGCCGGGATTGATGTACTCGAGCATGGTGTCGGCGTCGGAGACCTCATAGGGATCGCCCTCCACCTCCGGTTCGATGAACATTTTCTCGATAACACCGTCCCTGACCAGCATTGAATAGCGCCAGGAGCGCTTGCCGAAGCCCAGGTCGTCCTTGTCCACCAGCATGCCCATGCCCTGGGTGAACGCGCCATTGCCGTCCGGGATAAAGGTGATGTTGTCGGCCTGCTGATCTTCCTTCCATTCGTTCATCACGAAGGCGTCGTTGACGGAGATGCAGATGATCTCGTCGATGCCGTTCCTGAAGAACACCGGCGCCAGTTCGTTGAAGCGCGGAACATGGGAGGAAGAACAGGTCGGGGTGAATGCTCCGGGCAGCGAGAACACGACCACGCTGCGGCCGTCGAACAGCTCCCTGCTGCTTACCTCCCGCCACTGTTGCTCGTGGCGGGTCTTGAAAGTCACCTCGGGGACTCTATTGCCTGCTCTGTTCTCAAACATGGATAAATCTCCTGAATGGGTTGAATGTCCGGGTCTGCAACCTTGATGGGCACAGTATGGGGGCGTCCTGGTCATTTATATAATTGTTTATTTTTTTCAAACCGATTAATTATATTAATCAACCTCCGATCCTCCCGGCCAGGACCCGAAACTTGCTTTTTGCCCGGATCAGCGTATATTGTTAGTTAACCAACTAAGTATGGTGGTCATGCCCAGAAGCAGCGACAAGCGCGAGAGGCTAATAGAGGCGGCGAAATCCCTGATCCACCGGCGGGGTTTTCACAGGACCACCCTGGCAGACATCGCTGCGGAATCGGCCGTTCCACTGGGGGATCAGGATCCCAGGGCTAACCTCAAACGCTTCCTGAGGCATCTGATGGCTGACAGCGACGAGGTGGCCGAGTGCGGCTGCCCGCACGGGACCCTGAGCCAGGAACTGCGCAAGATGTCATCCCCTCTGACCGGGAGGGCGGAAGGGACGCTGCAGGTGCTGATTGACTGGGCCGCTGGACAGTTCCGCAGGGCGGGTGTGGCCAGACCCAAGTCCACGGGTTTCGGGTTCATCGCCCGGGTGCAGGGAACCATGATGCTGACCCATGCCCTGCACGATCCGAAACGGCTGAAACAGCAGTTCAAATACATCGGCGAATGGCTGGATACGCTTTAAAAATTTATTTAGTTATTAGTTAGTTAACTGAATTAAAGACGGGCGAACTGAACCATAACGGCGCCCGGCCGGTCAAAAAATGACCACACAGGAATTCACGGTGACAGGGCACCATCACCGGTACCTCCCCCCACAAGCGGGTTTTATCCTCCCCTAGATGACCCGCTGTCTTTGCCGCCGCGGCCCATCGCTGCGGCGGCCTTTTTATTCAGCATACAAGAAGTTTGTATCTCGCATGCCGCTTCCACGAGGCCGGCTTAAAACACTTGAGCCACAGAGAACACAGAGATCACAGAGTCGAGTGGGAGCTGAGCCGTTTTTAGCTCTGTGTACTCTGTGAGGGCACTAAGGACGCCATTGTCCACCACCATGGCATAGCGCTGGCCGCGCTGACCAAGGCCGAAACCACTGCCGTCAAAGTCCATCCCCAGGGCCCTGGCGTAATCGCCGTTGCCGTCCGCCAGCAGGGTGACCTTGCCGCCGGCTCCGCTGGCCTGACTCCAGGCATCCATGACGAAGACGTCGTTCACCGCCATGCAGGCGATGGTATCCACCCCCTTGGCCTTGAACTGGTCCGCCTTCTGGATGTAACCCGGGAGGTGTTCGTTGGAACACGTGGGAGTAAAGGCCCCGGGCACGGAAAACAGCACAACTTTCTTGCCGGAAAACAGGTCCTGGGTGGTGAGGGAACCGGGACCGTCATTGTCCATTATCGTGAAACGTCCTTCGGGCATCTTATCGCCTACTTTTATCGCCATCTCAACCTCCGTTCATTGTTGTATATGATAGCCACAGAGAACACAGAGCATGTAATACAGTTGCTGATTACTGCGGCTGTAAGGTATACGACAGATTATCATTGTCAAAGTCCATTAATCATTATTTTTATATTCTCAGTGCCTCTCTGTGTCCTCTGTGGCTTATTCCAGAATATTCCTGCCCCGCTGCAGATCCGGCGGGGACCTGATGTCGGAGACGCTGGTGTGCGACAGGATTTTCACCGGCCCGCCCTTCTATGCGTTGCCGGATGGCGGGCTGGCGTTTCAGCATGAGTTTGAAGTCCGTGCAGTCCATTATAATTCCACCTAAGTACCGAATTTCTGGTAAAATAATTCGAGAAAATATCCTCTGCCGGTGATCGTTCAACAGACGTTTCTCCGTCACCGGCAACGTCATCCGACAGGTTTAGATACTGGCCTTTTTCGCACATCGATGGTGCAGCGCATGTCTGAAAAACAACCCGATATAGACAAACAGGAAACACAGGAGTGGCTGGAGGCCCTGGACTCCGTAATCACCCAGGAAGGAGTGGAGAGGGCGCATTTCATCCTGGAACAGCTCATCTCCAGGGCAAGAAAATCGGGCGCCTACCTGCCCTATTCCGCCAATACCTCCTATATGAACACCATCCCGCCGTCCCGCGAGGAACGTTCCCCCGGCGATCCCGGCATGGAGTGGCGCATACGCTCGCTGGTGCGCTGGAACGCGCTGGCCATGGTGGTCAAGGCCAACCGCAAGAGCGCCGAACTGGGCGGCCACATCGCCAGTTTCGCCTCCTCGGCCACCCTGTACGACGTCGGCTTCAACCACTTTTTCCGTTCGCCCAATGAGGAACACGGCGGTGATCTGATTTTCGTCCAGGGCCATTCCTCCCCCGGCATCTACGCGCGCGCCTATCTTTACGGCGTCCTGAGTGAGGAGGAGCTGGGCAACTTCCGCCAGGAGGTGGACGGCAACGGCCTGTCCTCCTATCCCCATCCCTGGCTGATGCCGGATTTCTGGCAGTTCCCCACGGTATCCATGGGACTCGGACCCATCATGGCCATTTACCAGGCGCGTTTCATGCGTTACATGGAAAACCGCGAGATGGTGGAGCCGTCGGATCGCAAGGTCTGGGCTTTCCTGGGCGACGGCGAAATGGACGAGCCGGAATCCATGGGCGCCATCGGCATGGCCGGACGCGATAAACTGGACAACCTCATCTTCGTCATCAACTGCAACCTGCAGCGCCTGGACGGACCGGTGCGCGGCAACGGCAAGATCATCCAGGAACTGGAATCAGAATTCCGCGGCGCCGGCTGGAACGTAATCAAGCTCATCTGGGGATCGTACTGGGACCCGCTCATCGCCCGCGACACCAAGGGCCTGCTGCTGCAGCGCATGGAAGAGGCTGTGGACGGCGAGTACCAGGCCTACAAGGCCGCGGACGGCGCCTACGTGCGCGAGAAGTTTTTCGGCAAATACCCCGAACTCAAGGCCATGGTCGCCAACATGTCGGACGAGGACATCTGGCGGCTGAACCGTGGCGGCCATGACCCCCACAAGGTCTACGCCGCCTACGCCGCGGCGGTGAAGCACCGGGGCCAACCCACGGTGATCCTGGCCAAGACGGTCAAGGGCTACGGCATGGGCGTGGCCGGCGAGGGGCAGAACATCACCCACCAGCAGAAGAAGATGGGCGAAGACGCCCTCAAGGCCTTCCGCGACCGCTTTAATATCCCGGTAAGCGATGAGCAAGTCGCCGAGGCCGCCTTCTACAAGCCGCCGGACGACAGCGAAGAGATCAAATACATGCGCGAGAGGCGCGAGGAGCTGGGCGGATTCCTGCTCACGGCCTGGCCCAAGGCGCCCAAGCACAAGGTGCCGGACGTCAGTATCCACGACAAGCTGCTGGCGGGCACGGGCGATCGAACCATTTCCACCACCATGGCCATCGTGCGCATCCTCGGCGCCCTGGTCAAAGATAAGCAGATCGGGCGCTACCTCGTCCCCATTATTCCGGACGAGGCGCGCACCTTCGGCATGGAGGGCATGTTCCGGCAGCTGGGCATCTACTCCCCCCAGGGCCAGCAGTATGAGCCGGAGGATTCGGACCAGGTCATGTATTACAAGGAAGAGAGGAAAGGGCAGATTTTGGAAGAAGGCATCACCGAGGCCGGTTCCTTCTCCTCGTGGATCGCCGCGGCCACGGCGTACAAATACCACCGCATTCAGATGATTCCCTTTTACATGTTCTATTCCATGTTCGGCTTCCAGCGCATCGGCGATCTGGCCTGGGCGGCGGGAGATATCCGTTCGCGCGGTTTCCTGGTGGGAGGCACCGCCGGCCGCACCACCCTCGCCGGCGAGGGACTACAGCACCAGGACGGCCACAGCCATCTCGCCGCCTCCACCATACCCAACTGTGTCTCCTATGACCCCGCCTTCGCCTATGAACTGGCGGTGATCATCCACGACGGCCTGCGCCGCATGTACGAAAAGCAGGAGGACATCTTTTACTACATCACCGTCATGAATGAAAACTATGAGCATCCCCCCATGCCGGAAGGCGTGGAGGAAGGGATCCTCAGGGGCATGTACCTGTTCAGCGAGGGACCGCGCAAAAAGCACAGGGTGCAGCTCATGGGATCCGGTACCATCCTGCGCGAGGCGATCGCCGCCGCCGATCTCCTGAAGGAGGACTACGACGTCTCCGCGGATGTCTGGAGCGTGCCCGGCTTCAACGTGCTGCGCCGCGACGGCATTGACGCGCAGCGCTGGAACATGCTGCACCCCACCAAAAAGCCGCGCGCCTCGTACGTGGAGGAATGCCTCAAGGGACGCAAGGGACCGGCCATCGCCGCCACGGATTATATGCGGACCTACGCGGATCAGATACGCCCCTACATTACCGAACGTTCCTACACGGTCCTCGGCACCGACGGCTTCGGGCGCTCGGACACACGCGCCCAGCTGCGCAAGTTCTTCGAGGTGAATCGCTGGTACATCGCCGTCGCCGCGCTCAAGGCCCTGGCGGACGAAGGGGCAATCCCGGCCAAGACCGTGGCGGACGCCATCAAGAAATACGGCATTGACCCCGAGAAGCCCAATCCGGTGACAGTGTGATGGCCAGACAGAAGCAGATCCTGATACCGGACATCGGCAATTTCGAGGAGGTGGAGATCATCGAGATCCTGGTGGGGCCCGGCGACGACATCAAACCGGAGGATCCGCTGCTCACCCTGGAGAGCGACAAGGCCACCATGGACATCCCCTCCCCCGACACCGGCACCGTCAAAAAAGTGCTGGTGGAGGTTGGCGACAAGGTCTCGGAGGGGACGCCCATACTGGAGATCGAGGAAGCGGGGGAGCAGCCGAAAAAAGAGGAGACGTCGGAAGACACGACCGAGATAAAGCCGAAGCGGGAACCGAAACCCGAACCGGCCCAGCAGGCCGTTCCCCGGACCGAAGCACCCTCCGGCCCCCGGCCCGCACCGGCAACCCCCCGCGGGGCGCAGACCACCGTCACCCGCTCCGGTTCCGCCCACGCCAGCCCCTCCGTCAGAAAGTTCGCCCGGGAGCTGGGCGTCGACCTCGGCCTGGTCCGCGGCTCAGGTCCCAAGGGGCGCATCCTCAAGGAAGACGTCATGAGCTTCACCAAGGCGTTCATGACCGGCGAACGCCTGTTCGAACGGCAGGGCGGCGGACTGGCCTTCCCCGAGATCCCGCCGGTGGACTTCTCCAAGTTCGGCCCCGTGGAATCCAGGACGCTGTCAAGGCTGAAGCGCATAGGGGCACAGAACCTGCACCGGAGCTGGATCAACATCCCCCACGTCACCCAGTTCGACGAGGCGGACATCACCGATCTGGAGGAATTCCGCAAGAGTAAGAAGGGCGAGGCGGACCGGCACCAGGTCAAGCTCACCCTGCTCAGTTTCCTGGTCAAGGCCGCTGTGGTCGCCCTGAAAAAGTATCCGGAGTTCAACGCCTCCCTGAGCACGGACGGAGAGATGCTGATCCTGAAGCGGTACTTTCATATCGGCGTCGCCGTAAACACCGACGCGGGCCTCATGGTCCCCGTGGTCAAGGACGCCGATCAAAAGGGGCTGTTCGACCTGGCGAAGGAGTTGATGGAACTGGCGCAGAAGGCGCGCGACCGGAAACTCACCCCCGACGAAATGCAGGGCGGCTGCTTCACCATTTCCAGCCTGGGCCATATCGGCGGGACCGGCTTCACGCCCATCATCAACGCGCCGGAGGTGGCCATCATGGGCGTCGCGCGGGCGACGCGCCAGCCCCGCTACGTGGGCGACAGGATCGAGCCGCGCCTGATGCTGCCGCTTTCCCTGTCCTACGATCACCGCGTCATCGACGGCGTGGCCGCGGCGGAGTTCACCCAGTTCCTCGGACAGGTCCTCACCGACATCCGTCAATTGCTACTTTAGCCACGAAGGAAAGCGGTGACTCGCAAGTCGTGAATCGTAAAATCCATTATGTTCGCCTTAGCCCGGGAAAAACACGATTCACGAATTACTGTATTGTATTACTCCATGCTCTCCCTGGTTCTATAAAACGATTGATTATGCAAGACGAGCCCCAGGACCGTTTCGCCATCAACGTGCTGGAGAACGGCAACGGCGAGATACTGTTACTCAAGCGGAGCGCTGATAAGATTCTGGGACCGGGTCTGTGGGGCCTGCCCGCAGGTCATATCGAGGAGGGCGAGAGCCCCGAGACGGCCGCCAGGCGGGAGCTAAGTGAAGAGATAGGTCACGATTTCCGGGTCCAACTGATCAACCGTTACGGCCCGGTGCGTGACACCTGGTACGGCGGCATCTACGAGGTACACCTGTTCCATTTCCGCTGGCTGGGCGGCAGGGTACACATGAACCATGAACACACGGACTACGCCTGGGTCGCCAAAGTGGCCTATCGCGATTACGCGGTCATGGACGGCGTCGATGAGGACCTCTATTACCTGGCTATCTGGCCGGTTGAGTACCTGAACAAGAATAAACTCCCGTAAGCCACAGAGATCACAGAGGAACACAGGAGAAAGCGGTGATTAGTAAGTAGTGAAAAGTAAATTTGATTGCCTGATGACGTCTGGAATATCAAACCGAACTCTCAACGATTTACGTTTTATAACTCTGTGATCTCTGTGTCCTCTGTGGCTGATATAAATAAATGGCACAACTGAATTACAACATTCTCGGCGAAGGAAAGCCCTTAATCATCCTGCATGGACTGTTCGGCTCCTCCCGCAACTGGAACGGCATCGCCAAACGGCTCGCCGCAGATTACTGCGCCATCACCGTGGATCTGCGTAACCACGGCGAGAGCGACCATGCCCCGGACATGACTTATCCGGATATGGTATCCGACATCGATCGGCTGCTGGATCAGCTGGAACTGCCCGGCGCCTGGCTGCTGGGGCACAGCATGGGGGGCAAGGCGGCCATGGGCTTCGCCCTCACCCACCCCGGAAAAACCCGGGGGCTCATCGTGGTGGACATCGCCCCCGTCGACTACCACGCCGGCAACCTGGCCCTGATCGAAGCCATGCTTTCCCTGCCCGTGATGGAGATTACCAGCCGCGCCGACGCCGATGCCCGGCTGGAAGCCGCGGGCGTTGCGGATGCCGTGATCCGGCAGTTCCTGCTGCAGAACCTGGTGCGGCGGGTGGACCACTATGAATGGCGGCTCAACCTGGAAGCACTGCACCGGCACATGGATGACCTGGCTTCCTTCCCCGACCGCTGGCCCCACGCCTCCTACGATGGCCCTGCCTGTTTCCTGGCGGGATCCCGCTCGGAATTTATCCTGCCGCAACACCACGAGGCGATAAGACGGCTGTTCCCCGCGGCCTCCATCAGAACCATCGAAAACGCCGATCACTGGGTCCACGCCGACCAGCCGGACGCGGTGATCGAGGCGGTCCGGGAGTTCATGGGAAAAACGTGAATGGCAAGTCGTGAAAGTCAGATTCATTCTATTCACGATTCACGACTTACGATTCACCTTTTATACTTCACTAGCCGTAAACAATGCCAGGCGCTACAATGAGCGCCTTTTTCATCCCCGAATACTGCCATGACGGAACGGAAATACAGCAAAGTCGTCCTCGCCTACTCCGGCGGCCTGGATACATCGGTCATTCTTCAATGGCTGAAGGAGCGCTACGACTGCGAGGTGGTCACCTTCACCGCCGATATCGGCCAGGGCGAGGAGGTGGAGCCGGCGCGGGCCAAGGCCGAGGCCATGGGGGTCAAGGAGATCTTCATCGAGGATCTCAGGGAGGAATTCGTCCGGGATTTCGTTTTTCCCATGTTCCGGGCCAACACCATCTACGAGGGCGAATACCTGCTGGGCACATCCATCGCGCGCCCGTTGATCGCCAAGCGCCTGGTGGAGATCGCCGCCGAGACCGGGGCCGACGCCGTCGCCCACGGCGCCACCGGCAAGGGCAACGACCAGGTCCGCTTCGAGCTGGGCGCCTATGCCCTGAATCCGGACATCAAGGTCATCGCCCCCTGGCGGGAGTGGGACCTGAACTCACGGGAGAAGCTGCTGGACTACGCCGAAGACCACGGCATCCCCATCGAGGGCCGGCGCGGCAAGGCATCGCCCTATTCCATGGACGCCAACCTGCTGCATATCTCCTACGAGGGCGGTGTGCTGGAAGACCCCTGGGCGGAAGCCGAGGAGGACATGTGGCGCTGGTCGGTGTCGCCGGAGGCTGCCCCGGACGAGGCCGAGTACATAGAACTGGAATTCAGCCACGGCGATCCCGTGGCCCAGAACGGCAAGGCGATGAGCCCCGCCCCCATGCTCGGAACGTTGAACAAAATCGGCGGCCGCAAAGGCATTTGACGTATCGACATCGTCGAGAACCGCTACGTGGGCATGAAATCCCGCGGCTGCTATGAAACTCCCGGCGGCACCATCATGCTGCGCGCGCACCGGGCCATGGAATCCATTACCCTGGATCGGGAATCGGCCCACCTCAAGGACGACCTCATGCCGCGCTACGCCGGTCTGATCTACAACGGCTACTGGTGGAGCCCGGAACGGGAGGCCCTGCAGTCACTCATCGATCACACCCAGCAACGGGTGAACGGCACCGTGCGGTTGAAACTGTACAAGGGCAATGTCACCGTCGCCGGACGCAAATCGGAATCGGACAGCCTGTTCGACGCCTCCATCGCCACCTTCGAGGACGACGCCGGCGCCTATAATCAGAAAGACGCCGAGGGCTTTATCAGGCTTAACGCCCTGCGCCTGCGCATCCTGAACAAAAAGTGAGTAGTAAGTAGAAATAACATCTCTAGCCTGTTAGCCTGAGTCGGCCACTTCTTCTGTTCCTGCTCACCGCTCACTATTCACCACTCTCTACTTACTACTCACTGCATTAGCCGCGGTGTACGGCTGTCATGATCTCCTCAACCTTGTCATCGCCAACCGGCCGGTGCAGTCGGCGGAAGGACCGGAGCAGGATATCCAGCTGGCGGATGTAGCGGGTGCAGTGTTCGCAGACGCGCAGGTGCAGGCGGATCTGGATCCGCTTCCAGAGGCTGGCCTCACCCTCCAGCAGGGCCTCGCTGTGCGCGACGACTTCGGTGCAGCTCAACATTCCCCGGTCTCCTGGTAGTGATCCACCATGTTGAACATCTGGGTCCGCGCCCGGTGCAGCAGCACCCTCACATTGGATGCCGTCAGCTCGAGAATATTACTGATGGCTTCCAGGCCCAGGCCCTGCAGGTCCCGCATTTCCAGCGCCAGGCGCTGATTCTGCGGCAGTATCTCCAGGTGCTTGTCCAGGCAGTCCAGGAGGTTCTGCTCCTGCAGCAGGTCATCGGGGGAATGATGGCCCCATTCCAGGGGCGGCTTGCTCCAGGCCCCGTCCGCGCCGAAGCGCCCCGCATAGGCCCGAAACTCGCCCTCGGGGGCGTCCACGTTGAGCTCGCGGCCGGCCTTGCGCAGGCGGGCCCGGCATTGGTTGATGACGATCCGGGTGAGCCAGGTGCGAACCGAGCTGCGCCCCTCGAAACCGTCTATGCCCTTGTACGCCGCTATCCAGGCGTCCTGGACGGCCTCCTCGCATTCATTGGCGCCGACGATAGACCGCGCGACAGCGGTCATGCCGGTGTGATAGGCCGCCACCAGTTGCGAGAACGCCGCCTCCTTGTCCTTGCGCAGCGCCTTGACGATCTCGCCGGGTTTCGCCGTCGTGACGTCCATCAGGGAACAGCGCCTCTTTGCTGCAGCATGTCGGTCTTCCTCGAGCCTTTCGGTCTTATTTCGCGGGACGCATGTGGGGGAACAGTATCACGTCGCGGATGGAAGGGGAATCGGTGAGCAGCATAACCAGGCGATCTATGCCTATTCCCTCCCCCGCGGTGGGCGGCAGGCCGTACTCCAGGGCGGTGATATAGTCCTCGTCATAGTGCATGGCCTCCTCGTCGCCCGCCTCCTTGTCCCTGGCCTGCTCCCGGAAGCGCCGGGCCTGGTCCTCCGGGTCGTTCAGCTCGGAAAAGCCGTTGGCGATCTCGCGCCCGCCGATGAACAGTTCGAAGCGCTCGGTGAAATCGGGATCTTCATCAAAGCGCCGGGCCAGCGGCGAGACCTCGGTGGGATAGGCCGTGACGAAGGTGGGCTGCTCCAGCTTCGTCTCCACTGTCTTCTCGAAGATCTCCAGCTGGATCTTGCCCGGGCCGAAACCGGGCTCGACGGGGATCTCCAGCTTCTCCGCCAGCTTGCGGACTTTCTTCAGGTCCATGAGGGCGGCCTTGTCTACGCCGGGGTTGTGCTCCATGATGCCCTCCAGCACCGTCATGCGCCGGAACGGCTGGCTGAGATCGCAGGTCTCGCCCTGATATTCGATCACGGGGCCGTCTTTCACGTTCATGACCAGGGAACGCATCATGTCCTCGGTCAGGTTCATCATGTCCTCGTAATTCGCGTAGGCCTGGTAGAACTCCAGCATGGTGAACTCGGGATTGTGGCGCGTGGACATGCCCTCGTTGCGGAAACTGCGGTTGATCTCATAGACCTTCTCCACGCCGCCCACCACCAGCCGCTTCAGATACAGCTCCGGCGCCACCCGCAGGTACAGCGGCATGTCCAGGGCGTTGTGATGGGTGATGAACGGCCGCGCCGTGGCCCCGCCGGGGATGACGTGCATCATGGGGGTCTCCACCTCGACGAAGCCGCAACGGCCGAGGTAGCTGCGCAGGAAATCGATGATCCGGGTGCGCAGGACAAAAAGGTTGCGCGTCTCCTCGTTCATGATGAGATCCAGGTAGCTCTGCCGGTAACGCATCTCGTGAACGGTGAGACCGTGGAATTTCTCCGGCAGCGGCCGCAGCGACTTGGTCAGCAGGCGCATGTCCTCCACGCTCACCGACAGCTCCCCGGTCCTGGTCTTGAACAGCGTCCCCTCCGCGCCGAGGATGTCGCCGATGCCCCATTCCTTGAACTCGGCGTAGCGGCCCTCCGGCAGCTGGTCGCGCTTCACATAAAGCTGGATGCGCCCGGACATGTCCTGCAGGTGGGCAAAGGAGGCCTTGCCCATGACACGGCGGCTCATGAGACGTCCCGCCACCTTGACCCTGACGTTCTCCTTCTCCAGCACCTCGTTGTCCAGGTCACCGTACTTGCCGTGCAGCGTCGCCGCCAGGGCGTCACGCCGGAAGTCGTTGGGATAGGCGATGCCCTTCTCGCGCAGCGACTTCAGCTCATCGCGGCGCTGTCTGATCAGTTCATTTTCGTCGTCGT
>JARRRO010000018.1:0-12079 GCA_037380645.1 Gammaproteobacteria bacterium
TTCAGGCGGGATAGACCGAGGCGGCCTCGAATACCGGGCCGTCCACGCACACCCGCCTCATGGCCGGTCCGGCTTCCGTCATAACGCGCACGGCGCAGCCGGCGCAGCCGCCCACGGCGCAGGCCATGAATTCTTCCAGGGAGAGCTGACAGGGCAGGCCGAATTCACGGGCCAGCTGTGCCACCGCCTTCAGCATGGGGGTGGGACCGCAGCTGAACACCTCCACGTTCTCCCGCTCTTCAGGCGACAGGGCCTTGAGCCAATGCCTGGCCAGATCGGTGACGTAGCCCTCGAAGCAGCCGGGGTAACCCTGCAGGCTGGTCAGGCGGCAGGGGATGCCCCAGTCCTCCAGCAGCGGCATGGTGGCGATGACCCCTTCCGGAACGCCGTCGACGAGGATCTGCGAGGGCCGGCTCTGGAACGGGAACGGCACTTCCGATCCCATGATCACCAGGGGCTTGACCGGCTGTTTGGATTTCTTCAAGTGTTCGGCCAGGAACACCATGGGGGGAATACCCACGCCCCCGCCTATGAGCAGCGGCCGCCTCCGGTAGCCCTCCAGCTTGAACGGCATGCCGATGGGACCGATAAGGCTAAGGGTCTCGCCTTCCCGGCGTTGTGCCAGGAGCCGGGTGCCGTAGCCGTGGACTTTATAGAGGATATCGATCCAGCCGTCCTGTTTGCCGGCGCGCATGATGGACATGGGCCGGCGCATGGGCAGGGCCGGGTCGCAGGAAAGGTGTACGAAGCTGCCGGGCCGGGCCGCCTTCGCCGTCTTCGGCGCGGTCAGCCGCAACAGGTATTGATCTCCGGGCAGGGCCTGGTGCGAGACGACCGCGGCGTCCTCGACGAAAAGGGTGCCGCGCGTCTCGGGGTGCTTGCTGTGGGCCACGACGGGATCAGACGGCCTGGTGGACAAGCCGGCCTCCCAGAAGGGTGTGGGTGACCCGGCCGCTCATCTCCCAGCCGTGGAAGGGGGTGTTGCGGCCGGCGCTGAGTAGCCGTTCCCGATCCACGGTCCAGGCGGCGTCGGGATCGATGAGGATCACGTCCGCCGGGGCGTCCTTGCTCAGGGTCCCGGCATCCAGTCCCAGGATCCGGGCAGGTTCGGCGGTGAGACAGGCCACGGCCCGGCCCGGCGTCAGCTTTTCCTTGTGCACCAGATCCAGCACCAGGGGGAGCAGGGTTTCCAGGGTGGAGGCGCCTGGCTCCGACAGGCTGAAGGGGGCAGCCTTGGCGTCCAGGTCGTGGGGCTGGTGATCGGAACAAACGGCCTCGATGCGGCCATCCGCCACAGACTGGGTGAGCGCTTCCTTATCCGCCAGGCGGCGCAGGGGTGGGATAAGGTGGCATTGGGTGTTATAGCCGTCTATGTCCATCTCGGTCAGGTGCAGATGGCAGATGCCCACGTCCGCCGTCACCGGCAGGCCCCGTTGCCGGGCCGCGGCGACGAGCTCGATGCTGCGCGCCGCCGACAGGCGGCAGAAGTGGGCGCGGGCGCCGGCGTGTTCGATCAGGAGCAGAGCCTGGGCCACGGCCGTGGTCTCCGCCGTCTCCGGGATGGGCGGCAGGCCCAGGCGCGTGCTCAGCGCGCCTTCGTGGGCGACGCCGTAATTGCGCAGCCAGGGGTCCTCGGCATGGATGAACACGGGCAGGTCCACGGTGGCGGCGTACTCCAGGGAGCGCCGGAAAACCTCGGTGCTGGCGATAGCCCGGTTGACGTTGCTGACGGCGATGCAGCCCGCCTCCTTCAGCCCCGCCATTTCCGCCAGCAGTTTCCCTTCCAGTCCCTGGGTCAGGGCGGCGACGGTATGAATGCGGACGCGCCCGGTGGCCATGGCCCGCTGGTGGATGAGTTCGGCCGCCGCGGCGGTGTCGATGACGGGATCGGTGTCCGGCGGGTAGCACACCGCGGTGACGCCGCCGGCGGGAAGCGGGCACCCAGATCGATGATGCCGGGGCAGACCCACAGACCCTTGGCATCTATAACCTGGTCCGCGCCAAAACCGGACACGGTCTTGAGCACGGAGACGATGCGGCCGTCGGCAATATAAATGTCACCTTCCTTGTCTATGTTGTTGGCCGGGTCGATGATGCGGCCTTTTTTAATGTGCAGCTTCATTCCGTTTCCTCGTCCGTCCCCGGCCGGCGGCCCATGGCCATGGCCATGACCGCCATGCGCACGGCGATGCCGTGGCTGACCTGTTGCAGGATCACGGAGTGATCACCGTCGGCGACGCGGGAATCGATCTCCACGCCGCGGTTGATGGGGCCGGGGTGCATGACGATGGCATCCGGCCTGGCCGCGCGCAGGCGCTGCTCGGTGAGGCCGTAGGTGTTGAAGTATTCGTGCTCACTGGGCAGCAGGGCACCCGTCATACGTTCGTGCTGCAGGCGCAGCATGATGATCACGTCCACGCCGTCCAGTCCCGCCTGCATGTCATGGCAGACCTGCACGCCCAGGGCCTCGATCTCCGCGGGCACCAGGGTGCGCGGCCCCACCACCCGCACCTCGTTCACGCCCAGGGCCTTGAGGGCGTGGATGTCCGAGCGGGCCACCCGGGAATGCAGGACGTCGCCGACGATGGCCACCTTCAGGGCGCTGAAGTCCGGCTTGTGCCGGCGGATGGTGAACATGTCCAGCATGGCCTGGGTGGGGTGGGCGTGGCGGCCGTCGCCGGCGTTGATAACGCTGACCTCGTCCGCCACCTGGCCGGCGATGAAGTGGGCGGCGCCGCCGTTGGCGTGGCGTACGATGAACATGTCGCAGTGCATGGCCTCAAGGGTGTGCAGGGTGTCCTGCAGGGACTCGCCCTTGCTGGTGGCGGAGGTGGCGATGTTCAGGTTGAGCACGTCGGCGGACAGGCGCTTGGCCGCCAGCTCGAAGGTGGTGCGGGTGCGGGTGCTGGGCTCGAAGAACAGATTGACCACGGTCTTGCCGCGCAGCAGGGGCACCTTCTTGACGGCCCGGGTGCCCACTCCGGCGAAGGATTCGGCGTAGTCCAGGATCCCGGTCAATAAATGTCGGGGGAGTCCTTCGGTGGTGAGGAAATGTTTGAGGCGGCCCTGGGAGTCCAGTTGAATGGTGTCCGCCGTCATGTTGCCTTGGTGATCTCCAGAGCCAGTGGTTCTGGACCGTGGTGTTTAACATGTTCGCCCGGTTTTAGCGTCAGGGTTTTGCCACGGACGTCCGCCTGCACGGGCAGCTCCCGGCCGCCGCGGTCGATGAGCACGGCCAGGGTGATGCTGGCGGGGCGGCCGTAGTCGAAGATCTCGTTCATGGCGGCGCGGATGGTGCGGCCGGTGTACAGCACATCGTCCACCAGAACAATATGCCGGTCCTCCACGGAGAAGGGCAGGTTGGACGGGGTGACCCGGGGGTGCATGCCGACGCGGCTGAAGTCGTCGCGGTAGAAGGCGATGTTGAGCTCGCCCAGGGGTTCCGCGGCGGCCAGGGCGGCGTGCAGGGCGCGGGCGATCCAGGTGCCGCCGGTATGGATGCCGATAAAGAGCGGGTCAGCGCGGTTGTTGGCGTCGAGAAACCGCGCCAGATCCTCCGCCATGGCGGCCAGGAGCTGGCCCACATCGGGCTTGTCTTTGGTCATTGTGATTCCGTCCCCCCTGAGGCGGACGGGATTGTATCATCAACGGCGGCGCCGGCGTGTTCGCTGAGCCAGGTCTCCAGGATGGCCTGGGCCGCGATGGGATCCAGGTTGCGGGTGTCCTTCAGCCTCTCCTTGGCCTCCCAGGTGGACAGTCGCTCGTCTTCCCGGTAGACCGGCAGCTTGTAGCGCTTGGCCAGGGTGGCGGCGAAGGCGTTGGCCGCCTCCGTCATGTATTGGCTAGTGCCGTCCATATTCAGGGGATCGCCCACCAGCAGGGCCCCGGGCTTCCATTCCGCGAGGATGGCGTCGATGCGCGACCAGTCCGGCTTGCCGTTCACCACGGCGACGGTTTCCAGGGGGGTGGCGGTGCCGGTCAGGGTCTGGCCGACGGCGACGCCTATGCGCAGTTCACCGTAATCGAAGCCGATAAGGGTCAGGGACCCGGTCACGCGTGACCGACGTGGTGGGATAGCGTGTCCAGGTCCACGCCCAGCAGGGCGGCGGCGGCGTTCCAGCGCTTGTCGCTGGGTGTCTTGAAGATAATATCCAGATCGGCCGGGCCGCTGAGCCAGGCGTTGTCCTTGATCTCTTCCTCCAGCTGCCCCGCCCCCCAGCCGGCGTAGCCCAGGGCGACCAGGGACTCCTCGGGACCCTTGCCCTCGGCGATGGCCTGCAGGATGTCGCGGGAGGTGGCGATGCCTATGCCCTCGGTGATGCGGATGGAGGACTGCCAGTCGGTGTCGGAATGATGCAGGATAAATCCCCGGTCCGTCTGCACCGGTCCGCCGTGGTATACCGGAATGGCCTCCACTTCTTCGCTCTCCGAGGCCATGTTCATCTGCCGGAGCACCTCCCCCAGGGCCAGATCCAGCGGCCGGTTGATGACGATGCCCATGGCGCCGTCCTCGTTGTGGGCGCAGAGATAGGTCACGGTATGGGAGAAATTGGGGTCCGCCAGGCTCGGCATGGCGATCAGGAACTGATTTGTCAGATTCGACGACCGCATGATGTTATGGTAGCTCTATCCTAGGCAAAAGACTATAGCCCGTTAGACCCTCCCGGAGCGGGTTTATTCGCCGGTTTCTGCGGGGGGGCCGGGGTGGTGCGGTACAATGCCGGCATGCAGAAAACCCTGATTATTGTCGGACTGATCATCCTCGCCACCGGTCTCGCCTGGCCTTGGCTGAGCCGGCTGCCGCTGGGTCGCCTGCCCGGGGATATCGTCATCGACCGGCCCGGCCTCAAGGTCTACATTCCCATCACCACCATGATCCTGGCGAGCGCGGTTATCAGCCTGGTGCTGTGGCTGTTCCGAAAGTAGGGGCCTGCTCAGGTCGGGGCCCCGCGGATGCTTTCCGAGAGCGCCTGGAAAAACCGGTGCAGGTGATCCAGCAGTTCGATCAGCGCCCCCTCATGCAGCCTGACCCTGCGCGTTTCATCAATGGATAAATGGGGATCGGCCTCGATGAAGCGGATCAGTTCCGGATCGTCGTCCTTGACCAGGCTGTCCCGGTGGGCGATGAGGTTGCGGATGTCGGCATACTTCAACACCAGTCCCCAGGACTCGGAATCGGAGGGGAAAGGCAGGCCGATGTGTTTGGTGATGTACAGCTTGGATCGCCGCAGTCCCCTGCCGGGCAGGTCCGTGATGCCCGTTGTCACGCCGTGTTCCTTGCGCAGGGATTCGCAGACGGCGTTCAGATTATGTTCGAAGAAGCCCAGGATGGTGAGCAGGGCGGAACCCCGGTACAGGTAAGGCAGCCTGTCGCTGAGCTTCCACACGCCGTCGTCTGCCGCGGGCCGGTCCCGGTCCGCCGGCGGCTGTTTCAGTTCCCGGATTTCATGCTGCAGATTGTGTTCCATGCGCCGGGCAAATTGATAGAGGCTGTCCAGGTCCCGGCGTATCGCCTCTATCCGGGCGGCCGATTCGGGAATGGGCTCTGTCACGATGTATCCGTCATTTCTTTAATGTGACCCGGTTTACAGCCGGTTCCGGAGGCGATCGCTATACTGTAACACTTGTTCTGACTAGGATGGCGACGGCTATGATCACACAACACAAAAAAACGCTCCAGACGACAAACCTGCAAACCCTGTGGACGGAAACTCTGTTCGAGATGCTGTTTGATGCCGTACGGAATGACTGGTCCGCCAACGCGTTGATGGAAATCATGAAAGAGCTGAATCGCAAGGGCTACAAGTATCATCGCGTGGTGAACAGAGTAAGAAAGAAGCTGGGAGATAAAGCATCCAGCCAGCTGATGAGGAAAATCAAGGGAAAGTAGTTATACGTCGGCAGTCTGGTCCGGGGCAGACTACCCGCAGATGACGACGGTCAGGCCGCGACCGTTCATCCCTAATCAAACCAGGCGTAGGCGCGGATCTCGGCGCTGGCGCGGGGGACGGCGTCCGGCGGACAGCCGGGATCGTCAAAGGCGCTGTGGGGACAGCCCTGCAGGCGTTCCGTTTCCGAGTCGAAGGCCTTGAACACCAGCGCCTCGCCGGGGTGCATGGCGGGGAAATAAAACCAGCGGTGCCCCGGGTTGTAGCGGTACAGGGACGCTCCGAACCGCCATTCCGGCACTCCCGGCGCGTCGATGCGCGCCTCGCCGGTGACGACGTCCTCGGGCGCGGTGCTGGGCGCGGTGCACAGGCCCAGCGGGACGTCCTGTGGCGGCGGTGTCAGCACGCGCCAGACGTTGTAGGCGACGTAGCGTTTCTTAAGCCACGCTTCCGGCTCGCTCACCCCGGCGGTGTCCAGGTGCATCCGGGCGAAGTCGTTGAAGGAATCGCGGCTGTAATCCACGTGCACGAACCGGGCCGGGCGGGAATTGACCGAGGCGGAGCCGGATTCCGCAGCGCGTTCCCCCCAGCGCAGCACGGTCCCGGTGGCCACCACCAGGGTGGCCCCGGTAATTCCGGCGATCAGTTCCCGGATCTCCGCCTGGTAGACGCGCTGCACCTCGTCCGGGTCGCGGAAGTCCGTCACGGCGCTGGTGTGCTCCGCCAGGATGAATCCGTCCTGTTCCAGTGACAGCCGCCCCTGCAGCGGCCGCGCATCGCGTATGGTGACGGTGTGCTTCTCCAGATTGAGATTGTTGTTCTGGACGTTTTCCGAATAGAACACCGGCAATTCGTCCATCTCGCCCAGGTAGTTGACCCAGGATTCCACCGTCGGGCAGTGCTGCTCCGTCATGGTCACTGCGGCTGCGCTGTCCTGTCGTTGCTGCATGGTGCTCTCGGTGCCGGTGGTGGATGCCTTCATCTTAGACGAATTCACGCCGCTCGCCGAGCAGGCGTCAGTGAAAACTGCTGTTGGCGAGGAATTGCCAGGTGCGGGTGATGTGCAGGATGTCGGTCTCCTTGCGAATGTCGTCCGGGAAGGGGGCGAAAGGCGAGGCCAGCTTGACAATGCGTATGGCGGCATCGTCCAGGACCTTGTAGCCGGAGGAGCGGCGCACGATGATCTTTTTCACGGAGCCGTCCGGATTCAGGGCCACGTCCAGGATCAGGCTGCCCGACAGGCCTTGCCGCTGCGCCTCCTGCGGGTAATTCAGGTTGCCGACCCGCTCCACTTTTGCCCGCCACGCCTCCATGTAAGCGGCATACTTGTACTCCTGGGTGCTGGCAAATGAACGTCCGCCGCGGTCGCTTGGCTTTGGCCTGGAGCTTACGGTCGATCTCGGCGCTGAGGGAGGCGATCTTGTAGCTGTTGGCCAGGAGCTGCGCGGCGGTCGGCTCCTTGGGTTTCTTTTTGATCTCCGGCTGCTTCTTGGCGGCTGCCTGTGGCTGTTTTTTTATGTTCCGCTGTTTGCTCAGCCTGGTCTTGGCCTGCTTCTTTTCTACCGCCAGGGGCTGCCGGGTGTCCGCGGGGGGATGCTTGGCCGCGGGCTTCTTCTCGTCAACAGCCTTGGGCTGCGGCGGGTTTTGAGGTGGACTCGCCGGTGCGGGGGTGGCGATGTTGGCCTGGTTGTCAGGAAAAGGCGGCGGCAGCGGTGTCGCCGGTGTGACATCCTTGGCGGTCTCGCCGCCGCCCTTGAGATTGGCCTGGGCCAGCAGCTTGGCGTCTTTGGGTTTCTCGCTCTTTTGCTGGACAAGAACGATCTCCATGGTGTTGTAGCTGGGTGTGGGTTTGCCTTCACCCGTGAAGGTGACGCCGAGGATGACGATGGCATGGGCAATGACGGCAAGGCACAGGGTCAGTCCCAGCCTGTCCAGCGGCGTGATCTCAGGGCGGGGTGTTACTTCATTCAATGGAATTCGCGTTGCCGTTGCACTGCCGATATTATACCTGCTGCGGGCCGGGTCCTGTAATACGCGCCCGCCCCATCCCAGAGGATAGACCCGGCATGGGCCGGCGGGTTCCTAGGCGGCGCTGCGCGCAGCCAGCACCTTTTCCCGAACCAGTTCGATAAAACGGCCGGCGATGTCGATGTTGTAGATGGCTTCCAGCTCCCGGATGCAGGTGGGGCTGGTGACATTGATCTCGGTCAGATAATCCCCGATAACGTCCAGGCCGACAAATACAAGACCCATCTGTTTCAGCACCGGACCAACCTGCTCGCACAGCCAGCGGTCGCGGGGTCCGAGTTCCACGCCCCGGCCGATGCCGCCGGCGGCCAGGTTGCCACGGGTCTCCCCGGCCATGGGCACGCGGGCCAGGGCGTACTCCACCGGCTCGCCGTCGATGAGCAGGATGCGCTTGTCTCCTTCGCTGATGGCGCTGATATAGACCTGGGCCATGATGAAGCGCGACTCGTTCTCGGTCAGTGTCTCTATGATCACGTTCAGGTTGAGATCGTCCTTGTGCGTGCGGAACACCGAAGCGCCACCCATGCTGTCCAGCGGCTTCAGCACCACCTCGCCGTGATGCCGGACAAAATTGCGGATCTGATCCAGGTTACGGCTGACCAGGGTTGGTGCTATGCACTGGGGGAAAAAATTGATGATCATCTTTTCATTGACGTCGCGCAGGCTGGCCGGATTGTTGATCACCAGGGTGCCCTGCCGCTGCGCCAGCTCGAGGATGTAGGTGGTGTGCACGTATTCCATGTTGAAGGGCGGGTCCTTGCGCATGAGAACGGCATCAAAGTCCGAAAGCGGCCGGGTCTGTTTCTCCCCCAATCGGTACCAGTCGCTGGTATTGTCCTCCACCGATACCGTGCACGCGCCGGTCATTGCCCTGCCGTCCTCGATAAACAGGTCGTGCTGCTCCATGTAATGGAGTTCCAGCCCTCGCTTTTGCGCCGCCAGCAGCATGGCGAAGGTGCTGTCCTTGTAGGTCTTGATCCCGCCGATGGGATCCATCACAACACCAAGCTTCATAACAGGTATACTTTCGCCGTCGGAGGAATTGCGCACCGCTGTTAGTGTAGCCACAAGCACCCTGAAAAGATAGATTGGACCAGAGTACCATGCCCGAATCCCCGCTGCGCATCGTCACCCGTAGAAGCCCCCTGGCCCTGTGGCAGGCCAATCATGTGCACGAGAAGCTGCGGAGCCTGCATCCGGAACTGGCGGTCGAGGTGATCGGCGTCAGCACGGAGGCGGACCGCTTCCAGAACAAATCTCTGGCCAGCATGGGCGGCAAGGGCGCGTTCATCAAGGAGCTGGAACAAGCCCTGTTATCGGGGCGCGCCGATCTCGCCGTGCATTCCATGAAAGACGTCACCGTGGAGATGCCGGAAGACCTGGCCCTGCCCGTCATTCTCAGGCGCGAGGATCCGGGCGACGCCTTCGTGTCCAATCACTATGCCTCCCTGGAGGAGTTGCCGGCCGGCGCCAGGGTGGGGACATCCAGCCTGCGGCGCCGCTGCCAGATCATGCACGCGCGGCAGGACCTTGAGGTCTGCGACATCCGCGGCAATGTGGGTACGCGCCTCAGAAAGCTGGACGAGGGCAGCTACGACGCCCTGGTCCTGGCCGCGTCGGGACTGCATCGGCTGGCGCTGGGAGCGCGCATCACCGCCCGCCTGGATACAGAACAGTTGCTGCCCGCCATCGGCCAGGGCGCCTTAGGGATAGAAACCCGCCACGGCGATGCGGACGTGTTGTCCCTGCTTAAGGCGCTGGACGATGAGGAGACCCATATCTGCGTGAGCGCCGAGCGCGCCGTGAGCCGTCGCCTCAATGGCGGCTGCCTGGCGCCGGTGGCCGGTTTCGCCGAACTGCGCGGAGACCGGGTACACATCGCCGCCCTGGTGGGCAGGCCGGACGGGACGGAACTCATCCGAGATACCATCAGCGGCCCCGCCGACGAAGCCGAGGCTCTGGGCGCGGAACTGGGAGAGCGCCTGCTGCAACAGGGCGCCGATCGCATCCTCAGGGATATCATGGGTCATGACCCGACCTGACAGGCCCCTGGAAGGCATCACCGTGCTGGTTACCCGCCCCACCGGTCAGGGCGAGGGCCTTTGTCGGGAAATAGAGGCCGCCGGCGGCCGGGCGGCGTCCTTCACCCTGTTGGTTATCCGACCTGTAGATGACGCGGCACTGCGGCAACGAATGCAGGACGCCGTCGACTCCAGCGCGGCGATCATTTTTATAAGCCGCAACGCCGCCGAAATCGCCCTGCGCATGCTACCCGAACCCGCCGCCTTCGCCGGCAGGACCGTAATCGCCGCCGGTCCCGCCACGCGCGAGGCGTTGATCAAGGGCGGAGTGGAGAACGTAATCGGCACAGACTCCACCCGCGCCTCGGAGGCCCTGCTGGACAGGCCGGAACTGGATGGCGGCAGGATCGGCAGTGCGGGCGTCGCTATCATCCGGGGCGAGGGCGGACGGGAATTGCTGGCCGAGGAACTCACCCGGCGCGGGGCACGGGTTAAGGTGGTGGAGATCTACCGGCGCGAGGCACCGTCGCCGACACCGGAACAGGTGCACGCACTGTGGCGCGAGGTGCGGCCGGATATCGTAGTGATAACCAGCGCAACGGCCCTGTATAATCTGGTGGCGATCACGGCCGATGACGACAGGCCGTTGCTGTTTGGGACCAGGCTGGCCGTGATGAGCGAGCGGATCGGCGACATTGCGGCGGAACTGGGTTTCAGCAAACCACCACTGGTGGCGGCTGCGCCCTCCGATTCCGGACTGGTCAGGGCCATCGCCAAGGGTGCGGAGTTGATTCAATATGACCGATGAGAACGATCAGGAACAAGTACAGGAACAGGAGCAGCCGGACGCCGGCGCTGAGACGCCGCCGGTGGAGAAAAGGCCCGGACGCGCCATCGGGCTCATTGCCGTCCTCCTGTCCCTGATCGCCCTGGCCTCCGCCGGCGGCGGCCTGTATCTCCTGCAGCAGTTCCGAACCAGCGCCGGCGGCCGGGAAGCCGAACTTGCCCAGCTTCATTCTCAACTGCAGGGGCTGCAGCGTTCCATCGCGTCGCTGCAGGGCCAGCGCGAGGCGCTCAGCGACAGCGTCAAGAAACTGACGGATCGGCAGGAGACGATGCAGCAGAGCATCAAGAAGCTGTACGAGAGTCAGAACCGCCATACCATCGACTGGGCCCTGGACGAGATCGAGCATCTCATGATCATCGCCGTCCACAGCCTGACCCTGCAGAAGGATGTGAAGACGGCCCTGGCCGCCCTGAAGGCCGCCGATGTTCGCATCCGCGACCTGGGCGATCCCTCCCTGTTGCCGGTACGCAGGCAGGTGGTGTCGGATATCAATGCCCTGCGTTCGGTCAACCAGGAGGATATCAGCGGCCTGTCCCTGTTTCTTGCCGACGCGGTGGGCCGCGTCGATGACCTTCCGTTGACGAAGGCGGCCACCGCCACCGGTTCTGAGAAACATGTCAAAGCCGTGGATCAGAATCTGCCGGCGTGGAAACGGGTACTGATGGGCGTCTGGCAGGAAATCAAGGGACTGGTGGTGATCACCCGCACCAGCCAGGCCGGTGCCGCGCTGCTGCTGCCCGAGGAGAAGTATTTCCTCTACCAGAACCTGCGCCTGCAGCTGGAATCGGCGCGCGCGGCCGTGTTCCGCCGGGACACGGCGAATTTCCATGCCTCCATCGACATCGCGCTCAAGTGGCTGCAGAAATATTTCGATACCAATGATGCGGCCGTGAGCAATATCATGCAGTCGCTCAGGGGTATGAAGAAACTGGACCTCGAACAGAAGCTGCCGGACATCAGCTCCTCCCTGGAATCCCTGCACGCCTACATGAAGCAGCATGCCGAGGGTTCCTCCAGCGGCGGGCAGCAGGACAGCGCATCGCCGTGAGACTGCTGATCTCATCGCTGATCGCACTGCTCCTGGCCGTTGGCGCCGGTGTGTTCCTGTCCCGCGATACCGGCCGCGTTGTTTTCACCTTCGGCGAGTGGACGGTGCAGAGCAGCCTGAGTCTTTTTATCCTGGTTCTGTTCATCGTCCTGGTCCTGTCCTATTTTCTGCTGCGCTTTATCAGCGGCATGATCCATATGCCGCGCAACATCGAGCGCTGGAGGCAGCACCGCCGCTATCGCAAATC
>JARRRO010000019.1:0-20285 GCA_037380645.1 Gammaproteobacteria bacterium
GTTCTGCCTGCTGGCCGCCGGCGGCGCGGCGGCGCAGGCGCCGCTGTCCGCTTTTGTCAGCGTGCCGCCGCAGAAATTCCTGCTGCAGCGTGTGGGAGGCGGACACGTCAGGGTCAGCGTCATGCTTACTCCCGGACAGGCGCCGGAAACCTTCGATCCCTCGGCGCGGCAGATACAGCGCCTCGCCGGCGCAAAGGTGTATTTCCTGGCCGGTGTCCCCTTCGAGACGGCCTGGGTAGACACCATGGAACAGGCCTACCCCGAGCTGCGGATCGTCCACTGCTGCGGGGACCTGGCTCCCGAGCAGATGGTGGATCCCCATTACTGGACCAGCCCCGAAAACGCCATACACATGGCGCAGACCATGTATGAGACCCTCGCGGGGATGGACCCGGACAGGGAGGGGGTATACAAGTCCAACCTCGACAGGCTCACCGCCGATCTGAAGCAACTGGACGCCTATATACGGACCAAACTGCTGCAGCGGCGCACCGACGTCTTCATCACGGCCCATGCCGCCTGGGGCTGGTTTGCCCAGAGCTACGGCCTGGAGGAGGTGGCCCTGGAGAAGAACGGCAGGGAGATAGGCCCCCGCGGGCTGGCGCAAATCATGGAGATCGCCCGCCGCGAACGTATCCATACCGTGTTCGTCCAGGACCAGTTCAAGACGCCGGTGGTGGGGACCCTGGCCAAGCGGCTGAACGCCCGCCTGGTCACCCTCGATCCCCTGGCCGAAGACTATATCGGCAACATGAGGTCCGTGGCCGACCAGCTGGCGAAGGCGCAGCAATGACGACCCGGCCCGTAGTGGAGATCGAGGACCTGAGTTTCTCCTACGGGGAAGTCCCCGTGCTCGAGCACGTCTCCCTCACCATCGGCAAGGAGGAGTTCTTCGGCATCATCGGGCCCAACGCCTCCGGCAAGAGCACCCTGCTGCGGTTGATGCTGGGCCTAATGGAACCGGACCGGGGCAGTGTCCGCCTGCTCGATACCAGTCCGCGCCAGGCGCGTACCCGCGTCGGCTATGTCCCCCAGCATCCCGGCTATCGGCGCGAGTTCCCCGTCAGTGTCCGGGACGTGGTGTTGATGGGGAGGCTGGGCGTGACCGCGCCGCTGGGACGCTATTCGTCCCTGGACCGGGCCAAGGCCCGGGAGGCCATGCAGGCGGTTCAGGTGGACGACATCGCCGACAGGAACATCGCCGGCCTCTCCGGCGGTCAGGCGCAGCGCATGCTGATCGCACGGGCCCTGGCCTGCGAGCCGGAGATACTGATCCTGGATGAACCCACATCCAATATCGATCTGCGCGCGGAGGAGAGTATCTTTGCGCTGCTCAAGCAGTACAACGCGCGCATGACCATCATCATCGTCTCCCACGACGTCGCCTTTATCTCAGCCTATGTGAACCGAGTCGGCTGTCTGAACCGGACACTGGTCTGCCACGCCACCGGCGACATCAGCGGCAAGACCATAGAGGAACTGTACGGGACGGACGTGAAAATGATCCAGCACAGGCACTGAGCGCCATGAGCGGATTTTTCACCGCACTGGCGCAGTATCCCTTCCTGCAGATGGCGCTGCTCGCCTGCCTGCTGGCGAGCGTCGGCTGCGGCATCATCGGGGCCTTTGTCGTGGTCAGGCGCCTCGGCGCCATGGCCGGCGGCATTGCCCACACCGTGCTGGCCGGCATGGGCATCGCCTTCTTCCTGGATGCCTCGCCGGTGCTGGGGGCGATCATCGCCGCCCTGATATCGGCCGTGCTGATAGGATTGATCAAGCTGCGCTGGCGGCAGGACGAGGAGGTCCTCATCGCCGCCTTCTGGTCAGTGGGCATGGCCATAGGTGTGCTGTTTATCTCCCAGACGCCGGGTTATAACGTCAATCTGATGAATTACCTGTTCGGCAACGTCCTCCTGGTCTCGGAGCCGGACGTCCTCAGGATGGCGGTTCTGGACATTGTCATTATCTTTATGGTGGGACTGTTTTATAAACAGTTTCTGGCCGCCGCCTTTGACGAGGAATTTGCCCTGCTGCGGGGGGTAAACGTGGAACTCTTCTATATTCTCATGCTCGCCATGATCGCCCTGACCGTGGTCCTGCTGATCCAGATCGTGGGACTGATCCTGGTGATTGCCCTGCTCATCCTGCCAGCCGCCAGCGTTGCCCAGTTCGTCGCCTCCTTGCCCAGGATCATGGCGGGGGCGACCTGCCTCAGCGTGGGGATCACGTTCCTGGGACTGGGTCTTTCATACACCCCGGATCTGCCCGCCGGCGCGACCGTCATCGTCGTGGCCGGCGCGGTTTACCTGGGCGCCATTATCCTGAAGCGGGTGCTGTCCCGGCGGCGCAAGCGCGCCCTGGCGAGGCAATAAAAAAGATCTCCTTCAGGCCATGACCCCCGCCGAAGGATTCACACCGGCGCGGCGTTGCCGCACCGCCCCGGCCAGTTCTTCCAGCAGCGGCACGGTCTCATCCCAGCCCAGGCAGGCGTCGGTGATGCTCTGTCCGTAGGTCAGCGGCTGCGCCGGGATCACGTCCTGGCGGCCGGCGACGAGATGGCTTTCGATCATCACCCCGAACAGGCGGGTATCGCCGCCGCCAATCCGGGTGGCAATGTCGTGTCCCACCTGCAACTGGCGCTGATGTTGTTTGGCACTGTTGGCATGGCTGAAGTCCACCATGATGCGTACCGGCAGGCCGGCCGCTTCCAGCTCCGCCGCCGCCTTGTCGATGCTGGCGGCATCATAGTTGGGTTCGCGGCCGCCACGCAGGATGACATGACAGTCGGGGTTGCCGGTGGTGGTATAAATGGCCGAGTTGCCCTCCTTGCGCAGGGACAGGAAGTGATGGGGCACGCTTGCCGCCCGAATGGCGTCAACGGCGATCTTGGTGGTGCCGTCAGTGCCGTTCTTGAACCCGACGGGACAGGACAGGCCCGAGGCAAGTTCCCGGTGGACCTGGCTCTTGCGGCGTGATGATGTCCAGGAACTCGGTGCCGGCGGGTACACCCATTTCGTTGAGATCAAGCAGCAGTTGCCGGGCCAGGCGCAGCCCCTTGTTGATGTGAAAGCTGCCGTCCAGGTCCGGGTCATTGATCAGACCCTTCCAGCCGACGGTGGTGCGCGGTTTCTCGAAATAGACCCGCATCACGATTAGCAGGTCTTTCTTCAGGGCGTCCTTTACCGCCTTGAGCCTGCCGGCATACTCCTCGCCGGCCGCGGGATCGTGGATGGAACACGGCCCGACCACCACCAGCAGCCGGTCGTCGTCGCCTTCCAGGATATCGTGTATGGCCCGGCGCGTTTCAAAGGTCAGCCTGGCCGCTGCCTCGGTGATGGGGATCTCCTCGCAGACCTCGCGCGGCGGCGTCACCGCCTTGACCGAGGCAATCCTTAAGTCGTCCGTTTCGTATTTTTTGGTATTCATAATCAATTAAAAACAGCCACAGAGGGCACAGGGATCACAGTGAGAAAAACAATTAAAAGCTCAGGTCCTTTTGTTCCAGTCGCTCTACAATGTTCTTTTCTCTGTGTTCCTCTGTGTGCTCTGTGGCTTTTGTTTAAAAATTAACCGGGGGGCCACGAAAAAGGGCGGCCCGCCAGGAGGTGGAGGTGCAGGTGAAACACGGTTTGCCCCGCCTCCTCGCCGTTGTTGATCACCACCCGGAAGGCGTCGGCGACGCCTTCCTGCTCGGCGACCCGGTTGGCCGCCAGCAGCAGGTGGCCGAGCATGTCCCGCTGGTCTTCGCCGGCGTCCGTCAGCTTGGGTACGGGCTGTTTCGGCACCACCAGGATATGCGTCGGTGCCTGGGGATTGACGTCCCTGAAGGCCGCGCACAGTTCGTCCTCGTAGACGATGTCGGCCGGGATCTCCCGGGCGATGATCTTGCTGAACAGGGTCTCGGTCATTGCCGCCGCCGGTGTCGGTTAAGGGTGTTGCGCCCGTATTATAACGGGTTTTCCACCGCCGTTTCGAATCAGGCGGCACACCGGGGCCATCGGATCAGGGGCCTTTATCGGGACCGGTAAAACGCGGGTAGCGGAAGGCATTGAGCGTAACCGCCTCGCTGTACGGCGGCCAGCCGGCCGGCAGCACACCGGCGTTCACGCCCCCAACCAGGTTGGATCGGGCGACTTCCCAGCGGGCGATACGGAGTTCCTTGAGGACGGCGGTAATGACCAGCTGCGGCTGGTCCAGCTGTATGGCGTGGCCGCTGTGCAGGGCAATGACCTGTTCCGACCTGTCGCTCAGGGACAGCAGATCATGCTGCAGGAAACTCCACACCCGCTCCATGGCGTCGCCGTAGAAGGTGTTGGGCCACACCCTTTCTCCCCGGGTGAGGATGGTGACCGGCAGGCGCGGAAAACGGGCGCCCTGCGCCACCACCTGCTGCGCGCTTTCCTGGAAATGCTCCAGTTCCTGCAGCTGGATGCGCGCGGAATGACGGCGCACCATCAGCATGTAGGCCAGTTGCCGGATCTGCTCGGGATAGTCCAGCGGGAATGCCGGGCGCACGATATGGATGCGGGAACTGCGCGGCGGTCTCCGCACACTGACCTTGTGCACCGGTGCCTTGGGAAAATAGGAAAACTGCCGCGGATGCGAGGCGTCGATGAGGACCAGCCCCGCCACTTCGCGGGGAAATTCCCCGGCAAAATAACGGATGTTGTAACCGCCGAAGGAATGGCCCGCCAGAATGTATGGCGCGGGCACGTCCGCCGCCCTGAGCAGTCGGTGCAGCTCCCGCGCCATGACCCGGGTTGTCCGGGAATAGGGGCTGCGGTCGCTCCAGCCGTAGCCGGCCCGGTCATAGGTGCAGACCCGCGTGTAGCGCGACAGCGCGGTCTGGACATCCGCCCATTCCAGGGAAAAGCCGCCCATGCCGGAATCGAATACTACCGTGGGCGAACCCTGGCCCAGGCAGTAGATGTGCAGACGGTAACCGCCGATATCGACGCGTTTGCCGGGAGGAGTGGCGATGTCGATATTGGCATGATTGAGGGTATAGGCGGCGGCATTCCCGGCGGCCAGACCGAACAGCAGCAGCAACGCCCCTGCGGCGGACCGGTACCACCGCCGGCCGGCACCGTCAGTCGCCCTGTGTCTCATGCTCTTACCTCTGTTCAATTGCCGGGGCGGGCGGCGTGTCATGCGACCACCCAGGGAAATCCCTGCATAGACAATGCCAGAGCGGTGGTTTCGGCGCCGGTTTTCTGAATGAACCCGGCGGGAGAGAGACGGGAGAACTGCCTGATAACGGCCTTCTTTGCCGACGCCGGGCAGGGTCTATGGCAGAAAGCATACGCCATATATGTACCGCTTTGAGAATATCGCTTTTGCTAACATGCCACAGCGACGGGGCAAGTGCACCTGGAATTTCAGGCCTGTTTGCCTCCGGATGGTGCAGGATCCCGGGTCAGGCCCCATGCAAGTGCGCGGAGGGCTCCGCACATTAATTCTAAGCTATTGATTTATAAGAAAAGGCTTGTTGGCACGGAGATTGATTGTATAAACGCCCAGAGGGCCCGTGTCCGGCACGCTGCGCCACCCCCCTCCGCCGACTTGCGATTGTGTCGGATACGGGTCCTCACTAATTCCGGAGTGAGGCGTGAGGGGTGAGGGGTCAGGCGTATTAAAACCACAATCAATGTCTCGGTGTTAACCTCACCACTCCTCACTCCTCACTCCTCACCCCTCACCCCTCACCCCCTCGGAAAGGTAAATGCGGGGCTGCTCCGCGGATTTGCCCGCGAAGAAGTCCTGCAGGGCTGATTTGAACGACGCCGTATCTATGCCCAGCAGGGTCAGGACGCGGTCGGGGAATTTTGCCAGGCCGTCCCCGGCCAGGATCAGGGCGGCATCGTCATACCCCTGGTGTTTCTTCAGGCAGGCGGCCGCGACCTGGATCAGTCCCTGCAGGAACAGGCCCGTGGGTGAGGTCTTGCCAGCGGCGATCCAGCATGCCTCCCAGGCCTCGTGGGCCTCCCACCAGTAGCCGTGGTTGAACAGGTCAACGCCGTGCAGATAGGGCTCACAGTCCCGCCAGGCTTCCGGGTCGAAGGCCGGCAGCGCCGCCGCCTCTTTCCCGTAGGAGTGGCCGGCGGGGTCCCGGGTGGGATGGGGCGAGCGGCCCGGGATAAACCGGTAGGCGGGAAACGCCAGACGGCTGTAGCGGGGCGGCGTGCGGTCAGGCGCCATAGTGCAGGGTGGCCGTCACGGCGTGGTGATCCGACAGCGGCGGTACGGCGCCGGCATGGGATGAAAATGCGTCGCGGTAACCGGCATTGAGCATCTGCTGATCATTTGCACGGTAGGAATGGGGTCCGTCATTGAAATCCCCCGAAAGGATATGCGCTTTCAGTTGCCGGGTGAAGGCCGGCAGCGATGTCCTGCAGGGCGGCATCGAAGGTGAGGATATTCAACTGCAAAGTCTGCTCCCTCCCCGGGTCAGGCAAGGCGGATTTGTTTACATTAATAACGAGTTTGTCTACTCTAATTTGATTTGCATATGCTCCTCAGGGGAGAGACATGCGTCCAGCGCTGCCTGCCATAATCATATTACTGGCATTTACCTCGTCCAATGCCATGGCGCGCGGGCCGCTGGCCGAGCCCCATGCCATGTTTTATTACCGCTTCTCCTTCGATGGCGCTCCCGGCAGGGAGCGGCCGGCCACCTTCGGCTTCCGGATGGATGAGATCAACTATTCCCGGCGTCACGATGTCGATTACCGACGCCTGATGCAGCGGCCCGCCATGCTGGATCTAAGGATGGACCGCGGTGGCGTCAAGGCCCTGTATATCTCGGGACGGGATTACCTGCGGAAATACCGTCTGCAGCACGCCGATGAGAGCGATGATACGAAGGCGACAAAGGATAAAGGCAAAAGCGGCGACAACGCGGCCGGCAAGGATGAGACGGTGGCCGAGAAAATGGGCTCGGATTTCAAGAAGACTCTGATCACCGTGGTAAAGAAGACGCCGGTAGGGGTTCTGATCGGGGTGGGGTTCGGTCTCGCGCTGGTAGCGGGTAGCTGACAAACCCGGCGGGTTCCAGGCCGGCCTTAAAAAACTTGTGACTTGTCTCTTGTGACTCCTATATCCCCATATTGCTCAGGGTGACCATAATATCGTTGAGGATCGCGGTTGCCCGTGGGTGCGCCGTCTCGAATTGAGAGATGGCATCCCTGATGTTTTCCACCAGGTTGTCATCGACTTCCTCTTCTGACTCAGAGTCGATCGCCTTCTCCACGTCGCCCAGCAATGCGTCCAGCCTTTCCCTGGCCCGGGTATCCTCGGCGGCAACCTTGTCGATCTCGGCGCGGAGCTGCTCCAGTTTGTCCTGCAAATCTTTGTCTGTCATCGCCCGTTCACTGAAAATGTCCTGACGCTGATCATAGCCCCAGTCAGGGGCGGCGACAATCCGTGACCCGGGATTCAACGACTGGCGAACGGGGGATCGGCGCTCGCCTGCGGGGCCTGTGCTAAACTGCGGCCCATTCACGTCGCGGACTCATGGCTACTCATACTCAAACCACGGCATCCATGCAGGAGACAGTGACCGGCGGACAGGCAGCCGCGGGCCCGGTCCTGCTGCAAGCGTGCGATCTCTCCTTCGGCAGGGACGACATCCCCCTGTTCAGCGATCTGCAGCTCAGCTTGCCGCAGGGACAGATCCTGCTCATCGAGGGCGACAACGGCAGCGGCAAGACAACCCTGCTGCGCCTGCTGTGCGGGCTGCTGGAGCCCTGGGCGGGGGAGATACGCTGGCGGGGCAGGGACGTGCGCACGTGTTATCCCGATTACCTGCAGAGCCTGTGCTACATCGGCCACGGCAACGGCGTCAAGCACGGCCTCACCGCCAGGGAGAATCTCGCCGTGGCCCGGGCTCTGTCGGGAGTGGTTGGCCGCCCCGACCTGGCGGGAATACTGCAGCGCTTCGGTCTGGATCGACATGCGGATGCGCCCGCCCAATCCCTCTCCGCCGGTCAGCGGCGCCGACTGGCCCTGGCCCGGCTCCTGCTCGGCGGCAAGCGCCTGTGGATCCTGGATGAGCCGCTGACCGCGCTGGACGCGACGGGACGGACCATGCTCAAGACCGTCTTCAACGAGCACCTGGCACAGGGCGGTACCGTCATCATGACCTCCCATGATCCCTTCTCCCTGGAAGGGGCGCCCCTGGTGCGGATGCGGTTGCGATGAACGGTCAAACCTCCGCCTGGTATGCCTTTTCCGCCCTGCTGCGCCGGGACCTGGTGCTGGGCCTGCGCTACCTGGCCGATCTCACCAACCCGCTGCTGCTGTTTCTCATTGTCATCACCCTGTTTCCCCTCTCCCTGGGGCCGGACAAGGAGGTACTGCGGTCCTTCGCCCCGGCCATCATCTGGGTGGCCGCGGTGCTGGCCTCCAGCCTGTCCCTGGACGCGGTGTTTCGATCGGACTATGAAGACGGCTGCCTGGAGCAGATACTCCTGTCGCCGTATCCGGCAGTGCTGCTGGCCGGCGCCAAGATCCTGGCCCACTGGCTGCTGTCCGGCGCGCCGCTGATCCTGTTCGCGCTCCTGGCCGGCGTCTTTCTGTATCTGCCGGAAGCTGCCATAATGCCGCTGGTGTTGACCTTGTTGCTGGGGACCCCGGTACTGAGCCTGGTGGGGGCGGTGGCGGGCGCCCTGACTGTGGGTCTGCGCGGCAGCGCCCTGTTGCAGTCATTGATCATTTTGCCGCTGTACATGCCGCTGCTGATCTTCGCGACGGCGGCGGTCAACCACGCGCTGGCGGGGCACTCCATCGCCGGGGAGCTGTATTTCCTGGGCGCCATGCTGGCGCTGGCGCTGACGCTGGCGCCGTTTGCCGTCGCTTCATCCTTGCGCATACGATTGGGTTAAGTGGTCATGTTCGAATCCCTCACCAAATACGCCTCGCCGCAGATCGCCTATGGACTGGCGGGCCGGCTGATCCCGTGGTTCGGCTGGACGGCGGCCCTGCTTTTCATCGCCGGCCTGTACGGCGGGCTTGTCTACGCCCCGCCGGATTACCAGCAGGGGGACGGCTTTCGCATTATCTACGTCCACGTCCCCGCCGCCTGGCTGTCCCTGTTCACGTACATGGTCATGGCCTCGGCCGGGGCCGCGGGCCTGATCTGGAAAACCAAGGTCTCCGACGCCGTGGCCCGGAACTGCGCGCCGCTGGGCGCCGCCTTCACCTTCCTGGCCCTGTGCACGGGCTCCCTCTGGGGCAAGCCCATGTGGGGGACGTACTGGGTGTGGGATGCGCGCCTGACTTCGGAACTCATACTGCTGTTTTTATATCTAGGCTATATGGCCCTGCAATCCGCTATCGAGGAAAGACGCACCGCCGCCCGCGCCGGCGCCGTGCTGGCCCTGGTGGGCGTGGTCAACATCCCCATCATTCATTACTCCGTGATATGGTGGAATACCCTGCACCAGGGGCCGACGATCACCCTGACGGGCGCGCCTACCATGGCCACGTCGATGCTGATCCCCCTGTTGATCATGACCCTGGCGTACATGTGCTATTTTGCGGCAGTGCTGCTGGTCCGGGTGCGCGGAGAGATACTGCAGCAGGAACGAAACAGCCACTGGGTGCGACAACTGATTCTGGAAGGGGGCAACTGAGGTGTCGGGGCTGTCCGCATTTCTGAACATGGGCGGTTATGCGCGTTTCGTGTGGCCGGCCTACGGCCTGTCGCTGCTGGTGCTGATGGCGAACGTGGTGATACCGATGTGGCGGGAGCGGGCGCTGCGGCGGCGCCTGCGACGGCGCTATGAACGGGAGCAGGTATGAATCCCAAACGCAAGAAACTGTTACTCATCGTCGTGTTCATCGTGGTGGGCATGGGGACGGCCACCGGCCTGGCGCTAAAGGCTTTCAAGGAGAACCTGTTGTATTTCTTCAGTCCTACCCAGGTGGCAAACGGTGAGGCCCCCGTGGGCACCCAGTTCCGAATCGGCGGCCTGGTCAAGAAGGGCAGCGTCAAGCACGACCCCAACAGCCTGCGCGTGTCCTTCGTGCTGACCGATACCGCCCACGACGTGAAGGTGAACTATAATGGTATCCTGCCGGATCTGTTCCGGGAAGGGCAGGGCATCGTGGCCAATGGCCGCCTGGGCCGGAACGGCCAGTTCGTCGCCAGCGAGGTCCTGGCCAAGCACGATGCCAACTACATGCCGCCGGAGGTGGCCGACGCCCTGAAAAAGGCCGGCGTGAAACACGATTACGGACGATATAGAATGAAATAATGTTTGTGGAACTGGGACATTTCGCCCTGATCCTGGCGCTCTTCGTGGCCATAGTGATGGCGGTGCTGCCCACCGTCGGCGCCGCCCGCGGCAACCTGCGCTGGATGGCTGTCGCCCGGCCCGCCGGGCGCATGCTGTTCGCCCTGGTGGCCCTGTCCTTCGCCGCCCTGACCTGGGCCTTTGCCACCAATGACTTCTCCCTGGTCTACGTGGCCAACAATTCCAATTCCGATCTGCCCCTGCAGTACCGCATTACTGCGGTGTGGGGCGCCCATGAGGGATCCATGCTGCTGTGGATGATGGTGTTCAGCGCCTGGACCCTGGCGGTGACGATTTTCAGCAAGCAGCTACCGGAGGCCTTCGTCGCCCGGGTCCTGGGCGTCATGGGCATGATCAGCACCGGTTTCCTGCTGTTTATCCTCCTCACCTCCAATCCCTTCATCCGCCAGTTCCCGGTCCCCGCCAACGGGGCGGACCTCAACCCGCTGCTGCAGGACCCCGGCATGATCAGCCATCCGCCCATGCTGTACATGGGCTACGTGGGTTTCTCCGTCGCCTTCGGTTTCGCCATCGCCGCGCTCCTGGGGGGCAGGCTGGACGTGGTCTGGGCGCGCTGGTCGCGCCCCTGGACCATTGCCGCCTGGTCGTTCCTGACCATAGGCATCACCCTGGGCAGCTACTGGTCGTATTACGAACTGGGCTGGGGCGGCTGGTGGTTCTGGGACCCGGTGGAGAACGCCTCGTTCATGCCCTGGCTGGTGGGGACGGCGCTGATCCACTCCCTGTCAGCCACGGAGAAACGCGGCGTCTTCAAGAACTGGACGGTGCTGCTGTCCATCTGCGCCTTCGCCCTGAGCCTCTTAGGCACCTTCCTGGTCCGTTCCGGCGTGCTCACCTCCGTGCATGCCTTCGCCAACGACCCCGCCCGGGGCGTGTTCATCCTTATCTTTCTGGGCGTGGTCATAGGCGGCTCCCTGATGCTGTACGCCTGGCGCGCGCCGGGCCTGGCCCCCAGCAACCGTTACGACCTGGTCTCGCGCGAAACCTTCCTGCTGATCAACAGCGTGCTGCTTACAGTCGCCATGACGGCGGTGCTCCTGGGGACGGTGTATCCGCTGGTGGTGGAGGCCCTGGGCATGGACAAGCTGTCCGTGGGACCGCCGTACTTCAACGCCGTGTTCATACCGCTGATGGTCCCGGTGGCCCTCGCCGTCGGCATCGGCGCGCTGTGCCGGTGGCGCTCGGATGACTGGCGGCGTCTGTGGCGGCAGCTCCGCTTCGCCTTTATCGGCAGCATCGTTCTCGGCGTGGCCCTGGTGGCGATGCTCGCCCACAGTGATTATTTCATGACGGCCCTGGGGGTTTCGCTGGCCATCTGGATCGTGTCCGGCACCGTGGTGGCCGTGCGCGAGAGGCTGCGCCATCGCGGAGGTTTGTGGCGGGGCCTGAAGTCCCTGCCTTCCGGTTTCCTCGGCATGAGCCTGGCCCATATCGGCTTTGCCGTGACCATCGTCGGCGTCACCATCACCAGCCAGTTCAGTGTCGAGCAGCACAAGCGCATGGGCCCGGGGGAAAGCACCACCTTTGCCGGCTACACCTTTCACATGGACAGGCTGCATGACATAACGGGACCCAACTACACAGGCACCGAGGCCGTGGTCAGCGTCACCGACAAGGACGGCGATGCGGTGACGACGCTGCGTACCCAGAAACGGAAATATAACGTGCGTGATACCACCACCACCGAGGCGGGCATACACGCCGGCGTGTTCCGGGACCTGTACGCCTCGCTGGGAGCACCCCTGGGCAACGGCGACTGGAGTATCCGCCTGTACTACCGCCCCTTCGTGCGCTGGATCTGGTTCGGGGCCCTGTTCATGATGCTGGGCGGCATCATGGCCGCCCGTGACAAGCGTTACCGGGTGCGCGCCCGGGAAACTGCGGCGATGGAGGAAGGACAGACCGGGCAGGCGGCCCGGCCATGACGCGGTATCTGATACCCCTGTTCGTGTTCGCGGGGCTGGTGGCACTGTTCCTGGTCGGCCTGCAGCACGATCCCTCCATTGTCCCCTCGCCACTGATCAACAAACCCCTGCCGACCTTCACCCTGCCCACGGTGCGGCCCCCTGGCAAGGAGGTCAAGTCCAGCGATCTGCACGGCGAGGTGACCCTGCTCAACGTCTTTGCCTCGTGGTGCGTCTCCTGCCGCTACGAACACCCGGTGTTGATGGACATGGCGAAGCGCAAGGAAGTCCGGATCGTCGGATTCGACTATAAGGACACGCTCGCCGACGCAAAGCGCTGGCTGGAGGAGCGCGGTGATCCCTATGCCATGGTTCTGTTCGACGAAAACGGCAAGGTGGGGATAGACCTGGGGGTGTACGGCGTGCCGGAGACCTATATCCTGGATCGCAACGGCGTGATCCGGTACAAGTATATCGGGCCCATCACCCGCAAGGTCCTGGACGAGACCATCCGTCCCATCGTCAAGCGGCTGCAGGGGAATGAATCGTGAAAAAATTGCGCGGCCCCCTGTTTATCCTGCTTTTTCTGGCGTTATCCCTGTCTGCGCTCCCGGCCGCGGCGACGGACATCCCGATGCAGTTCGACAATCCGGCCATGCAGCAGCGCTATATGACGCTGCTTGGCAAGCTGCGCTGCCTGGTCTGCCAGAACGAGACCCTGGCGTTACGGCGATTTCGTCCTGTACGATCCGCCGCTGCAGCGATCCACCTGGTTGCTCTGGTTCGGACCGTTCCTGTTTCTGATTTTCGGGCTTTATTTCATGGTCCGCTTCATCCGGTCCCGCCGCACCAAGGACGTGGAACTGGAACCGGGGGACAGGGAACGCCTGGCGCGCCTGCTGCCGGAACCGGACAAGGGGAAATGATCTTATGATTTTCTGGCTCATTGCCTTGCTCATGCTCTTCGTCGTGCTGGGGGTTCTGACCTGGCCGCTGCTGCGGCCGGCCAAACAGGAACCTGCCGGCGAGGACTACAGCCTCAACCTCACCGTCTACCGCCAGCATCTGGCGGAACTGGAATCGGATCAGGAAAGCGGGCTGCTGACCGAGGAGCAGGCGGGGCAGGTCCGGCGTGACATAGAGCGGTCCCTGTTGCGGGAGATCCCGGAAGGCGCGGAGACCGCGGAGCCGGCACCGCCGAAGCCGGGGAGCCGCTGGCCTCTGGCCCTGATCGCCGTCGTGCTGACGGCCGGCACCCTGTCCCTGTACCTGGACCTGGGCAGTCCCGACATGGTCGCGGGTGGCGGTAACGGCGGCAGCACCGCCGCGCCCACCTCCGTCAATGAAATGGTGAGTCGGCTGGAGCGGCGGTTGCGCACCAATCCGGACGACGTGGAGGGCTGGCTCATGCTGGCGCGTTCCTACATGGTCCTGGGGCGCTACGGGGATGCGGTCAGTGTCATGCAGCGGCTGCACAAGAAGTTCGGGGATCAGCCTGTAATCATGATCCGCTATGCCCACGCCCTGGCCATGGCCAATGGCGGCAGCTTCGCCGGCCGGCCCGGGAAGCTGATCCGGCGGGTGCTGGAGATAGAGCCGACCAGTCCGGCCGCCCTGTGGTTCGCCGGCGTGGCCGCCAACCAGCAGGGCAACTACCGGACCGCTATCGACTACTGGCAGAAGCTGGAGCCGCAGTTGTCCAATCAGGGCACCGCGCTGCAGAAGGTCCGGCAGCTCATCAGCGAGGCCAGAAACAATATGCAAGGTGGCGGGAATGAAACCGGCGGCAACAAGGCGGCGCAGCCGGCGGCGGCCGGCGGCAAGTCCATCAAGGTGCACGTGACCCTGGCCGATGCGCTGCAGGGCAAGGTGAACCCCAAGGACACCCTGTTTATTTTTGCCCGTGCCCCTACCGGTCTGCCCATGCCCCTGGCGGTGGTCAAGCGCCATGCCGGTGATCTGCCGCTGGACATCGTCCTGGACGACTCCCTGGCCATGTCGCCTCAGCACAAGCTGTCCGGCCAGCAGAAGGTCGATCTGGTGGCGCGCATCTCCCGCTCCGGCAGCGTCAAGAGACAGAGCGGCGACGTGCAGGGGGAAAAGGACGGCGTGCCCGTGGATGGGACGGATACCGTGCCCCTGGTCATCGATACCCGGATCCCCTGACAAGAAGCAGTGAGGCGTAGGGTGTAGGGAGTGAGGATAAAAGCCTAGAAAGATGGAGTTACACTATCCTCACCCCTCACTTCCTCTATAGGCACACCTATCCCTCGACAGGTATGATGGCAACATGAATCAGGACCTGTCCGACATGCGGGTGGAATACACCTTTGAGGCCCTGCACGAGGATGACGTGCACGCCGATCCCTTCGTGCAGTTCGGCCGCTGGTTTCAGGTGGCCGTGGAGGCGCGGCTGGATCTGCCCAATGCCATGGTGCTGGCCACCGCCGATGGTGACGGCCGGCCCGCGGCGCGCTTTGTGCTGCTGAAGGAGTTCGACGAGGACGGCTTCGTCTTTTATACCCACGCCGACAGTCCCAAGGGGCGGCAGCTGGAGGAGAATCCCCGCGCGGCTCTGGTGTTTTACTGGCACCCCATGCATCGGCAGGTGCGTATCGAAGGGACCGTGGAAATGCTGGAGGAGGAAAAGGCGGAAAGCTACTTTCAGTCAAGGCCGCGGGGCAGCCAGGTCAGCGCCCGGGTGGCCCAACAGAGCAGCCGCCTTAAGAGCCGCGGCCACCTGCAGCGCCGGGCGCAGGAAGTGGAGCGGGAGTTCAGTGGTGCGCCGGTACCCCGCCCGGGCAACTGGCGCGGTTACCGGGTCCGGCCCGAGGTCATCGAGTTCTGGCAGGGCCAGGAAAACCGTCTGCACGATCGCCTGGAATACCGGCGCCGGGGAAAGGCCTGGATCGTTACGCGCCTGGCGCCGTAACTCCTGATCAGGCGCTTCCTTCCTCCGCCCGCCGGCCGCGCGTCGCCGCCAGGAGTTCCGTCAGCACCAGTTCATAGGTCTGAACCGCAGACGCCGGATCCAGATTTTCTTTGCTGCCGCGGGCGATCAGCCCCGCCGCCAGGATAGCGGCAATGACATGGTCTTCATTCATCGGTCCTGCCTCCCGGTTGTGATAATGGACTATGTGCATGATAATGCCGCAACCATGACGGTGCCACCCCGGGCGCCGGTCCCGGAGCTGCGAGTCTTTCATGATCCGAATCATCTTCTGCCTGCTGCTGGCTTTCTCAACAACCGTCACCGCGGCGGATAATCCGCGGGTGCTCATGCAAACCACCATGGGGGACATGGTGATCGAGCTGTACCGCGATAAGGCACCAATCACGGTGGCGAATTTCCTGCAATACGTGAAAGACGGTTTCTACAACGGCACCATTTTTCACCGCGTTATCTACGACTGGCTGATCCAGGGCGGCGGCTATGATCAGAATCTTCAGGCCAAGGAGACGCGGGCGCCGATCAAGAACGAGGCCGCCAACGGACTGAAGAACAAACGGGGCACCATCGCCATGGCCCGCTTTTCCGATCCGGATTCCGCCGATTCACAGTTCTTCATCAACCTCGACGACAACACCAGCTTCAACCACAAGGGCAACAGCCGGCGCACATACGGTTATTGCGTGTTTGGCCGCGTGGTCAAGGGCCTGAAGGTGGCGGAGGCCATCTCCGCCGTGAAGACGGAGGAGAAGAAGGGGTTCGGCGTGAATTTCCCCGCCAAGCTTATAGTCATCAAGGACGTGAAGCTGTTGAAGGGCAAGTGACTCCGCCCGCCGTTCCTCACTCCTAACCGATCCTTTTCATTCCAGACGCCGGTTGAACAGCAGCGCCGCCGCGGTCAGAGTGACGGCCGCGATGGCGGCCATGGGCCAGGTGTTGGCGAACACGAAATCCGGCGGCAGGGCCTTCAGGAAGATCCCGCGTACCACGGTCATGAAGTGCCGCAGGGGGTCCAGCAGGGTGACCGGCTGCAGCCAGTCGGGCATGTTGTCTATGGGCGTGGCGAAACCGGACAGCAGCACCGCCGGCACCGCGAAGGTGAAGGTCCCCAGAAACGCCTGCTGCTGGGTGCGCGCCAGCGACGAAATGAACAGCCCGATGCCGATGATCGCCGCCAGGAAGAAGAACATACTGACATAGAGCGAGACCAGGGAGCCGTTGAAGGGGATGCGAAAGGCGAAGATCCCTATCAGCAGGATCAGGGTACCGTCAGTGCCGGCGATGAGCAGCGAGGGGACGGTCTTGCCGATGAGGATTTCGAACGGCGTCAGCGGAGACACCAGCAGCTGATCGAAGGTCCCTAGTTCCCGTTCCCGCGCCACCGACAGGGCGGTGATGACGACGCCGATGATCATGGTCAAAAGACCCACCAGGCTGGGCACCGTGTACCAGGTGTATTCGAGATTGGGATTGAACCAGTGGCGCGTGACGAGTTCGGACTGAGGCGGCGGCGCCCCGCGCAGTGCGCCGACGTCGTGGTTGAAGCCGTCGACGATACGGCTCAGATAGCCCTGGACGATCTGGGCGGTGTTGGAACTGCGACCGTCGAGGATGATCTGCACCTCGGGGCTCTGACCGGCGTAAAGTTTTTTGGAGAAATCCTGGGGGATATGCACCACCGCCAGCGCCTTCCTGGCATCGATAACCTGCCGGATCTGCCTGGTGGTGTGCAGTAACCGGATATGGGAGAAGGTCCTTGAGCCGCGGAAGCGCTGCACCAGTTCATGGGCGGCCTTGCCGTTGTCCTCGTTGAAGATCGCGAGATTGACGTTCTTGACTTCCAGGGTCGCCGCGAAGGAAAAGATGAACATCTGCACCAGGGGAGGGCCGATGAGAACCACGCGGGCGCGCTTGTCACGCAGCGTGGCCAGGAATTCCTTGATGATCAGGGCGCCTATACGGTTCCACATGTCAGTCTAATCTCTTGACCGTCTTGAGGGCGGTGATGGAGAACAGCACCGCGGCGATGACCAGCATGGCGAGTATGTCCGGCACCAGTTCCGCCCAGATGTCGCCGGCCAGGAACAGGGTCTGCAGGCTGGAGACGAAATAGCGCGCCGAGATGGCACGGGTGATGATCTGGATTGGCCACGGCATGCTGGAGATCTCAAAGATGAATCCGGACAGCAGGAAGGACGGCAGAAAGGCGGCCAGCAGCGCCACCTGGGCCGCCACGAACTGGTTGCGTGCCAGCGTGGAGATCAAAAGACCCAGGCCCAGGGCAGCCATGAGAAACACCGTTGCCACCAGGCACAGCACTGCAAAGGAGCCGCGGAAGGGCACGTGGAAGACCTCCACCGAGACGAACAGGGTCAGGAACATGGAACCCATGCCCATGATGTAATAGGGCACCAGTTTTCCCAGGAGCAGCTCGTAGATGGTGATGGGCGTGGCCATCATGGCCTCCATGGTGCCCCGTTCCCATTCCCGGGCCACTACCAGGGCGGTGAGAATGGCCCCGATCAGAGTCATGACGATGGCTACCGATCCGGGCACCAGGAAGAAATGGCTGTTGAGTTCGGTGTTGAACCAGTAGCGTGGCTGCAGCCGCACCGGCTGGCGGAACTCGCGGCCCTGTTCGCGCGCGCGCAGCTGTAACCAGGATTGCCATGCGCCGCGCACGTAGTTCTGTACGAAGCTGGCGGTGTTTGGCTGGCTGGCGTCGGTCAGGATCTGGATCGGTGCGGTGTCCCCGGCACGCGCCAGACGCTCGGAGAAGTAGCGCGGCACGATGACGATGCCAGCGATGCGGCCAGCCAGCAGGTCGTCCTCGAAATCGCGCCGGTCATGGCCTATGCGCACATTGAAGTAGCGGGAATCGGTGAGTGCGGCGGCGAAACTGCGACTCTGGGGCGAGGGGTTTTCCAGTACCAGCCCCAGTTTGAGACCGACCGCGTCCAGGGACAGCGCATAGCCGAAGGCGAACAGCAGCAGCATGGGCAGGACGAAGGCGATGATGAAGCTGCTGGGATCGCGCATGATCTGCAGCCATTCCTTGGCGATCAGCGCCTTCAGCCGCCGCGGCGAGCCGCCTTTCACGCCGCCTCCTCCTGCTGCTGTTCCGAGCGGCGGATCAGTTCTATGAACGCATCCTCCAGGGACGGGTCCGGTAGTTTGTCCGAGCGGACTGATTCTTTCAGATCGTCGGGCGAGGCAGTGGCGATCACACGCCCCTGGTAGATGACGGCGATGCGATCGCAGTATTCCGCCTCGTCCATGAAGTGGGTGGTGACCATGACGGTGACGCCGCGCTCCACCATGGCGTTGATGTGGGTCCAGAATTCCCGGCGCGTAATCGGATCGACGCCCGAGGTGGGTTCGTCCAGGAACAGCACGGCGGGGTTGTGCATGACCGAGCAGGCCAGGGCGAGACGCTGTTTGAAGCCTATGGGCAGGGCGTCCGCGGTGGTGTTCAGGTGGGGCGCGAGATGGAAGATCTCGATCATGCCTTCTCTGGCGGCGCGCCTCTGGCGCACCGACAGACCGTATACCCGGGAAAAGAAATTGAGGTTCTGTCTGACGGTGAGGCTGCCGTAGAGGGAGAACTTCTGCGCCATGTAGCCGATACGCCCGCGGGCGGCGCTGGCGGCGTGGGCCAGGTCGTGGCCGGCCACCGTGGCGGTGCCGGTGGCGGGCTTGAGTAGGCCGCAGAGCATCTTGAAGGTGGTGGACTTGCCCGCGCCGTTGGGCCCCAAAAAGCCGAAGATCTCGCCGGCGCGGATGGAGAAGTCCACGTGTTCGACGGCGGTGAAGTTGCCGAAGGTCTTGGTCAGCCCCCGGGCCTCCACCACATGTTCCTCTCCGCCCTCAATCGGCGGGAATTTCTCGGAGAGCGGGGAATAACCGCCGGGGCCGCCGCCGAGGATGTCGATGAAGGCGTCTTCGAAACGCGGCGCCACCGTTCGGATCCGGGCGTCTGTCCCGGCCTCGAGGGCCGCCGGGTCCGGCGCCTGCGCACCTTCCGCCAGCACCAGGCGCACAGCGCTGCCCTGGCTGACGCCGTCGATGACGCCGGGGGACTGCAGCGCGTCGGCCAGGACTGCTCGGCGGCCGCGGGCCAGATTCTCAATGACGTAGCTGCGGTGCGCCAGCCGCCCGGTGAGTTCAGACGGTGCCCCCTGGAACAGCAGCCTGCCCTCGTTCATCAGCAGGACTTCGTCGCAGCGTTCCGCCTCGTCCAGGTAGGCGGTGCTCCAGACGGTGCAGATCCCCTCGTCGCTCAACTCCCGCGCCATTTCCCACAACTCGCGCCGGGAGATGGGATCCACGCCCACGCTGGGCTCGTCCAGCAGCAGCAGCCGCGGCGCCTTGATCAAGGAGCAGGCCAGGCCGAGCTTCTGTTTCATGCCGCCGGAGAGGGCGCCGGCCCGACGCGCGGTGAAGGGGGCGAGACCGGTGAAACGCAGCAGGCGGTCGAAGGCGGACCGTCTTTCGGCGCGGGCCAGGCCGCGCAGGTCCGCGTACAGGTTCATGTTCTCCAGGACGGTCAGGTCCTCGTACAGGCCGAACTTCTGGGGCATGTAACCCAGCTGCTGCTGGATGCGGCCGGGCTCGCGGGCGCTGTCGGCGCCGGCGACGGTGATGTTTCCTTCGCTGGGCAGCAGCAGTCCGGCCATGAGCCGCATCAGGGTGGTCTTGCCGGCACCGTCCGGTCCCACCAGCCCGGTGATAATGCCGGAGCGGATCCCGGCACTGACGCCGTCCAGGGCCGGCGTCTCTCCGGGGGCGAAGCGCTTGACCACGTCCTCGAGCCGGATGTAAGGAGCGGTCATGGCGCAGAGTCGGGCGAGTCGCCGGTATCCACGATCACGGTCACGGGCATGCCGCGCCGCAGCTTGTTATTCGGGTCCTTGACTACGACCCGGACCCGGTAGACCAGATCGGTGCGCAGCTCCGTGGTCTGCACGGTCTTGGGGGTGAATTCCGCATCCGGGGAGATGAAGCCGATCTGGCCCTGGTAGCGATCCCCGCCGTCGGTTTCCACCGTCACCGGCATGCCCGGGTGCACCCGTCCCAGGTTCGGCTCCGCGACGTAGGTGCGCACCCACACGGGGG
>JARRRO010000020.1:0-14610 GCA_037380645.1 Gammaproteobacteria bacterium
CCGATACGGCGTGATATCTCCCGGCCCGGATCCATGCCCCGCGATCTGCCCTCCCTGTTCCGGCGTCTGACCTGCGGCGTCTACGTCATCGGCGTCAGCCATCAAGGAAACGACAGCGGGTTTACGGCGGCGTGGGTGATGCAGGTCTCCTTCGATCCCCTGCTGTTGGCCGTCAGCGTCCATCCGGATCACACCTCCTATCCTCTGCTCGTCGGCGCCGGCGTCTTTTCCGTCAATGTCCTGCCGCGGGGCAGGGAAGACCTGGCGCGGCATTTCGGACGCCCGGCAGGGGTTGACAAGCTGGCCGGTGTCTACTGGCGTCGCGGGGCATCCGGTATGCCGCTGCTGGAAGCGGCCGCTGCGTATTTCGAATGCGAGCTGCGCCATGACTATCCGGCCGGCGATCACCGCCTGGTGGTGGGCCGCGTCACCGGGGGCGAAGTGCTCGATGCGGATGCCGAGCCCATGAACTATCGCGAGACCGGCGATATGGATGGCAGCAGCCGGCTGTATCCCGGCGATTTCACCCGCTGAGCCGGGCGCGCCGGAAACCGGCGCGAATATGTGATAATATGTAGACAACCGCGGCGCACGTGATCTCATGATCGCCGTACTTCCATGAATTGATTGATGAATCCGGCGGACCGCCGGCCCCCACGGTGCACTATGAACATCTCTTCATCCCGTAGTATGGCCTCGGTAAAAAAAGGCATCTCGTTTCCGGTCCTCCAGTCCTGGAACCCCATGACCCGGGTCGCGACCATTGCGGCGCAGGTGGACGGACGGCGGGTCCTGTGCCGTATTTCCAGCGCCGATCTGCAGAAGAAATTCAAGGCATCCGAAGACGCCCCCATGGAGGCGGTCAGCGAAAACAGGGATGCCGTGGAGCAGGCGGCCCGGAAACTGATCGAGAAAGGCGCCTTTGAAAAGGACGGCTCCATCCTCATTCGCTACAAGGATCTGTAAACCCGGGCCAAGTGATGCCGCAGTCGGGGGCGGGGAATGAGCCGGTTTTACCGACAGATCTACCGGCAGGTCCGCCGCATCCCGGCGGGGCGGGTCGCGACCTACGGCCAGATAGCCGCTCTGGCGGGGCAGCCCCGCCATGCCCGGCAGGTCGGCTATGCCCTCGCCGCGCTGCAGGATGTGGACGATCCCGTTCCCTGGCACCGCGTGGTGAATGCCCGAGGGGAGATTAGTGCCCGGTCGACTCCCGGTTATGAAGACTATCAGCGCATTCTGCTGGAGGAAGAGGGCGTGGAATTCGACCACAACGGGCGGCTGTCCCTGAGCCGATACCGGTGGCGGCCGGAAGAGGGCTGACGTTTTTGCCGGTTATCTGTAGTCAGTTGTACAACCGGCGGCCAACCGCTAGCCCGCCTCGCCGGTGAATGTGCGCAAGGCCGGATTGGTGTGATCCGGGCCCGCCAGCGCCTTCTGCACCCCCGGGTGTTCGTTCACCCGTTTCACCCAGGCCAGGAAATTCGGCGTCTTCTCGCGGCTGGCCAGATCGGGAAACATGCGCTCGGCCATCATGCCGCAATGGGAATAGGCATTGATGTCCGCCAGGGTGAAGCTGTCGCAGGCCAGGTAGGAGGTTTTTTCTAGCTGTTTCTCGAACATATCTATGGCCACGGACACCTTGCGCGTCGCCTCCGCCAGCTGCTCCTCGGTAAAGGAGGAGCCGGCAACGGTGCGCCACTTGTCGCGCTGCTCCTTCAGCGGGATGCGCGCCAGCAGCTTCTCCAGTTCGTCCTTGTCTATGGCCTGGGCGATCTTGCGTACCATGCGATGCCAGCCGTGCATGGACACGTGGTTCATAACGTGCTCGTCGATGAACTTGTTCCAGTAACGCATGCGCGCGCGTTCCCGGATGTCTACGGGGCGCAGGGGATGATCGGGAAAGGCGTCCTCCAGGTATTCGTTGATGACAGTGGAGTGGGTGACGATGAAGCCGCCGTGATCCAGGACCGGCACCTGGCCTTCGGGATTGATGGCCACGAACCAGGATTCGTGCTGCTCGAACTTGTGCAGATCGATATAGACGCTTTCGAAGGCCAGGTCCTTCTCGTGCAGCGGGATCAGCACCTTCATGGAATTGGCGACGGGTTCGGCGTGGTAAAGCTTGAGCATGGGTTTTCTCTTGTGGCCGGTGATCGTGAGTTCATGAATGAGGGGCTTCATTATCACCGAACTTCGGTCCCATGCCAAAATGCCGGTACATGACACGGGCGCAGAATATCCCAGCATCTGGTAACCTTGGGCGCGTCGGCACAGGACGGACGTCATGACGAAATTATCGGTAAACATCAACAAGGTCGCGCTGCTGCGCAATTCCCGGGGTCGGGACTACCCCAGCGTCACCGCCTTCGCCGAGCGCTGCCTGCGGCTGGGAGCGCACGGCATTACCCTGCATCCGCGCCCGGATCAACGCCATGCCACCTATCGCGATGTGGAGGAACTGTATCCGCTGGTGGTGGAGAAGTACGGCCGGGAACTGAATGTCGAGGGTTATCCCCTGGATGAATTCATGCAGGTGGTCGGCCGGGTGGGACCGACGCAATGCACCCTGGTGCCTGACGAGCCGGGACAGCTGACCTCGGATCACGGCTGGGACCTGGTCAGGCACGAGGAACAACTGCGGCGGGTGATCGACGAGCTCCGTCAGCGGGGCGTGCGTGTCAGTCTGTTTGTGGATTACAACAATGCCGAGCTGGAACTGGCGGCGGAATACGGTGCTGACCGGATCGAGCTGTACACCGAACCCTACGCCGACAGCTTCGGCACGGCTGCGGACGCGGCGGTCCTGGAGGGTTTCCGGCACGCTGCGGAAAAGGCCCGGGCCGCCGGCCTGGGCGTAAACGCCGGCCACGACCTCAACCTGGAGAACCTGCGGACCTTCCTGAGCATCTCCGGGATACTGGAGGTTTCCATCGGTCACGCCCTGACGGTGGAATGCATAGAGCACGGCGTCGAATACGTGATCGGCGAATATCTGAAGATCGTCAATGAACGCTAGGCGGCAATACAGGTCTTATCCCGGGTATGGGGATATAATTTAATGAATTGCAACAGAGGACACAGAGTAAAGTCCGGATATCGTCTAAGATAATTGTGTCCCATGAGGCATAATGAATACTCTCCCGTTAACCAATGACGTATCCGTGAAAAACGATCGGGGCGCAGCCAAGCGCGCCCGGGGGTAGCGAATCATGACCGGATCATCTTCCATAATGTGGGGCATCGTCTTCGGCTCTTTCGGCTTCGGCTTCTTCTCTTATGGCAAGAAGCAGAAGGCCGTGGTCCCCCTGTGCGTGGGCATCGCCCTCATGGTCTTCCCGTATTTTGTAGAGAACGTATATACGCTGGTCCTGGCGGGCGTTGCCCTCATGGCCCTGCCGTATTTCATCCGCATCTGATCATCGCTTTTCCATCCCGGCGCATGACGGGCCTTCTCAGGCCGGTGCTTCCCGCTGCCTTTCGGCGAGCCGCAGACTATGGCAGATGTAGTTAAAGATATTGCCTACACCGGGGATAACGATCCCCATCACAGGCTGGATCTGTACCTGCCCCAAGGGAAGGGTGAGCCACCCCTGGTGATCTGGATCCATGGCGGGGCCTGGCAGTATGGGACCAGGGCTGACCCTCCCCTTGGCCCGGTGCAGGCAGGCTACGCCATGGCCAGCGTAGACTTCCAGCCGGCCGGGACGGCGGTGTTTCCCGCGCAAATCCACGACATCAAGGCGGCCATCCGTTTTCTGCGCGCCCGCGCGGACGAATACGGTTATGACACTGACCGTATCGCCGTCTGGGGGACATCCTCCGGCGGCCATCTGGCGGCGCTCGCGGGAACCACCGGCGGCAATCCGCAGCTGGAAGGAAGCCTGGGGGAATACGCGGGCGTGGATTCCGGTGTCCAGGCGGTGATCGATTTCTTCGGCCCCACTGACCTCTTGACCATCCTCAAACAATCCACCCCGCACGGCCTTTCCGTACGCATGCCGGCCCTGCAGCGGCTACTGGGCGGATCCCCGGATGCACCCGGGGTGCGGGAACTGGCGCGGCTGGCCAGCCCGGTGCACCACGTGGACGGCGGCTCGCCGCCGCTGCTCATCCTGCACGGGGTGCAGGACAACCAGGTACCCATCAACCAGTCCATAGAGCTGGACCAGGCATATCGCCGGCATGGCCGGGATTCACGACTGGTGTTTATCCCCGCCGCCGGTCATACCGATCCCGTCTACTTCGAACCCGCCTGCATGGCGCAGGTGACAGCGTTCCTGGACAGGGTCTTGAAACACGGCTGATCACCCGCGAGTTCAGAAAAGAAAGCCGCGCCCCTGATAAACATACGATATCCGATCTCTGGCTGGACGGCTCAGAAAAGGCAGCGCAGCGCCGGTATCAAAGTCGAATCCCCGAAATAATAAGCCCGGCGGTGCCGGGCAGAGGACAAGGACATCCGGCGGGCGGACCCGCCGGGTCTGGTCAGCGCTTGCCCCGATCCATCTTCATGGGGTGCGTGCGGTGGTATCGAAACATGCCGGAGTGACGGTGGGCCAGGCGGTTGAGCTCCTGTATCTGATCGGCAGTGAGGACGTTGTGGACCGCGATCAGCATGCCCAGGTGATGTTTCTTCAGGGAATCCTCCGCCGCCATGACCTTGTCCATCAGGGACAGGGCGCGGCTCTTGTCGATATTATCCTTCTCGAGTTCTTTCCTGAGGTCGTTGGTCGAGGACTGCAGGTCCCATTCCACATCGACGATGTTGCTCTGGAAGGTCTTCATTTCCTTCTTGATCGCGTCGATCTGCTTGGGGGTGAGCTTGAGCTCCTCCTGGTAGCGCATCAGCATCGTGGGAGGCTGCAGCCGGTCCAGCATCATCCCGCCGCCGTGACCGCCCCACATGCCGTGGCCGCCCCNNNCCGCCCCACATGCCGTGGCCGCCCCGGCCCATCCCCATGCCGGGACCGCCCCTCTGCATCATGTAACCGGCGCCCGGCGGGGGCATGCTATCGGGCATGCCTTGTGCCTGGTTTGTCGTGCTGCCGGTCTCGGGCTTGGTCTGATCCTGGGCCACGGCAGCCTGGGTTAGGAACAGCGCCAGAAGCATCGTGCTAAAGGTCAGTGTCTTCATTTTCTGATCTCCATGGTTACGGGGTCATCGATTGCGATTACAAGATACTCACGGCCCTACCGGATGCAGCGGCTCCCGGCAGGGAAGCTACAGGCGCCCGCCGTATCGCCGTATGCGCCAGTCCGCCTCGCGGCGGGCTCGCCGTCTCAATGTATAACGTTCCTGCAGGCGTTAGGTGCACAGAAAGAAGGTGAGGTGACGGCGCCCGGTTTATATGACAGCCGCGGGAAGGATTTGTTACGACTATGAGGAGGTCCGGTGTCGGGACGGTATCGCGATTCCCGGGCAGGCCCGGGTATAGCATATTAAGGTGAATCGTAAATGGTCGTGATCTAACCAGCCGAACTATTCACGCGCTTCTACTCTTCAGGTGGGCTATGCGGATGGGTGCCGGCGGGTGCGAGTCGTGAAAGGCGGAATACAGCGGATCGGGGGTGAGGGTGTTCGCGTTCTCTTTATACAGCTTCACCAGGGCCAGGATCAGGTTGGCAGTGTGTGCCTGGCCCGCGGCGAAGTCGTCGGCCTCGAACTCGGGCCGGCGCGACAGCCAGGCGAAAACCGGCTGCAGGAAATAGGTGAACACCGGCACCACCATGAAGAACAGGGTCAAAGCCATGTAGTTGCTCATGCCGCCCACCCCCAGGCCCAGGTAGAACCAGGGCGCGTCGATGAGCCAGCCCAGCACGGCGAAGCCGATCAAAAACACCACGGCCATGACGACTATGCGTTTCTTGATATGGTTGCATTTGAAATGTCCCAGTTCATGGGCAAGCACGGCCTCGATCTCCTCCGGCGTCAGCTTGTCCATCAGGGTGTCGAAAAAGACGATGCGCTTGTTACCGCCGAGGCCTGTGAAGTAGGCGTTGCCGTGGGTGGAGCGGGCGGAGCCGTCCATGACGAAGATACCACGGCTGGTGAATCCGTTGCGCTCCAGGAGATCGACGATGCGCTGCTTCAATGTCTCGTTTTCCAGGGGCCGGAACTTGTTAAACAGTGGCGCGATGAAGGCGGGATAAAACCACATCATGAACAGGCTGAATGCCAGCCAGGTCAGCCACACGTACAGCCACCAGAGTTCCCCGGCGTTGCCCATCAGCCACAGCACCAGGGCAATCAGGGGAATGCCTATGACCAGCGACAGCAGCAGGTTCTTGAACAGGTCGCTGACGAAGGTCTTCACCTTGGTCTTGTTGAAACCGAACCGCTCCTCCAGCACGAAGGTGCGGTAGACGGAGAGGGGGATGTCCAGGATGGTGGAGATGATGGCCACGGATAGAATAAATCCCACGCCGGTCCAAAGAGCAGGTAGCTGCAGGCCGCGCCAGAGTGTATCCATCCATTGCAAGGCGCCGCCCAGGGTCCAGATCAGCAGCAGGGCTGAGCCGAACATGAGGTCCACCTCTCCCAGGCGCACCTTGGCGACGGTGTAGTCCGCTGCCTTGCGGTGGGCCTCCATCGGGATCCGATCCCGGAACGTCTCCGGGACGCGGTCGCGATGGCGCAGGATATGCGTGACGTGCCGCCGCGCCAGCACCCGCTGTACGACAATGCCGGCCAGCAGAGTGGCTAGAAAGACATAGCTGAAGGTGTTCATTAGAATGGCCGCTTTTCCGTACTGACCTGGTGACTTGAAAGACAATACGGTTAGAATGATTGCATAAAGTCGCACCGGATAACAGCAATGGAGCAGTCAGTCGACAACCTCATATGGATAGACCTGGAAATGACCGGCCTGGATACGGTGAACGACACTATCCTCGAGATCGCGACCGTCGTCACCGACGCACAGCTCAACATCCTGGCGGAGGGACCGGTGTTCGCCATCCACCAGGACGAGGCCGTGCTCGAGGGCATGGATGATTGGAATACCCGGCAGCACGGCCGTTCCGGGCTGCTGGATCGGGTGCGCCACAGCCGCCACACGGCGGCCGAGGCGGAGCGGGAGACCCTGACCTTCCTGCAGCGCTACGTCCCGGCCAATGCCTCGCCCATGTGTGGCAACAGTATCTGCCAGGATCGGCGCTTTCTGTATCGCGAGATGCCGGAACTGGAACGCTACTTCCATTATCGCAACCTGGACGTGAGCACGGTCAAGGAACTGGTCAGACGCTGGAGCCCGGAGCAGGGCCTGTTCGTCAAGGAATCCAAGCACCTGGCTCTGGATGACATCCGCGATTCCATCGAAGAATTGTGTCATTACCGCGGAAAATTCTTCAGGATATAACGTGACCGTGACTGACCCATCATTGCCGACGGCCCTGTACCGCGCCGAACAGGTGCGGCAGCTGGACGCGGCGGCCATAGGCCGCTTCGCCATCCCCGGCATGACCCTGATGGAGAATGCCGGGGCCGCAGCCTGGGCGTTGCTTGCGTCCCAGTGGCCGGGGGCGCAGCACATCACCGTGCTCTGCGGCGCGGGCAACAACGCCGGCGACGGCTACGTCATCGCCCGCCTGGCTGCGGCGGCCGGGCGGCGGGTACGGGTGATCGCCCTCAGGGAACCAGACCGGCTGGGCGGTGACGCCGGGACCGCGGCGCAGCGATTCCTGGAGACGGGACAACCGGTGCAGGCCTGGTCCGGCGGCAGTCTGGGGGAGGCGGAGGTTATCGTCGATGCACTCCTGGGCACCGGCCTGGACCGGGAGGTCACCGGCGCCTATCGCGAAGTCATCGATGCCGCCAATGTCTCGGACGCGGCGCTGCTGGCGGTGGATATCCCTTCGGGGCTGCACGCCGACACCGGCGCGGTCATGGGCACGGCGGCGAAGGCCGATCACACCATCAGCTTCATCGGTCTGAAGCAGGGCCTGTTCACCGGCCAGGGGCGGGAGTTCTGCGGGACCGTGCATTTTGGCGATCTGGGCGTTCCGCCCGGTGTCTACGAGGGGATCACCCCCGCTTCAACCCGCATCGACCTCGGTGCACTGTCGGCCTGGCTGTCGCCGCGCCGACGCACTGCCCACAAGGGGGCGTTCGGCCACGTCCTGGTCATCGGCGGCGACTACGGTTTCGCCGGCGCCGCGCGCATGGCCGGTGAGGCGGCGGCCCGCACCGGGGCCGGTCTGGTGAGCGTAGCAACGCGGCCCGAGCATGCCTTCACTCTGACCATGGCCAGGCCGGAACTCATGGCCCGGGGGGTGGACAAGGCCGCGGACCTGAATCCCCTGCTGGCGCGGGCCAATGTCGCCGCCCCGGGGCCGGGTCTCGGCCAATCCGATTGGTCACAGCGTCTGCTGGCCCGATGCCTGGAATCAGAGCTGCCCCTGGTGGTGGATGCGGACGCTCTCAATCTGCTGGCGCGGGAGCCGGCCGCCCGCGGCAACTGGGTGCTCACCCCCCATCCCGGCGAGGCGGGCCGGCTGCTGGGGTGCTCGGCGGCGGACGTCGAGGCCGACCGCTTTGCCGCGATCCGCGCCCTGGGGGAGAAATATGGCGGCGTGATCGTCCTCAAGGGTAGCGGCAGCCTGGTCCTGGACGAGGAAGGGGGCTGTGCCGTCTGCGACGGCGGCAATCCAGGCATGGCTTCCGGCGGCATGGGCGATGTGCTCACCGGCGTCATTGCCGGCCTTCTGGCCCAGGGTTTGCCGGCCGGACGGGCCGCCGTCCTGGGGGTGTGCCTGCACGCCGCCGCCGCCGATCGCGCCGCCGGGGAAGGGGAGCGCGGCCTGCTGGCCACGGATCTGCTGCCTTGGATCCGCCGCCTCGCCAACCCCTGAGCCCATGATTCGGGACGTTGCCAGTGCCGGGGACATGGAGGCGCTGGGCGGTCAGATGGCCGGCCGCTGCCGGCCGGGTATGCGCCTGCATCTGCAGGGGGAACTGGGGGCGGGCAAGACCACCCTGGTCCGGGGTTTTTTGCGCGGGCTCGGTTACCGGGGCCGGGTAAAGAGCCCCACCTATACCCTGGTGGAACCCTATCATATTGAAAACAAAACAGTTTACCATTTCGACCTGTACCGCATCAGCGACCCGGAGGAAGTGGAGGCCATCGGCCTCAGGGACTATCTGGATGGAGTCAGCCTGTGCCTGATCGAGTGGCCGGAACGGGCGCAAGGCCTGCTGGGCGAGGCGGATCTCACCGTAAGCATCGAGATCCGGGATCAGGGGCGACGCGTCAACCTGATCCCGGGCAGCCTGGAGGGCCGGGCACTGGTACGGTCCCTGCGAGAGTCCGATTTGGCTTAGAAAACCTTCATTTAATTCCATTCAAAACAGCAGGATACCTTGATTTTTTAATAAAAAATTGAAATATTAATAGGAAGAGCACCCCACAGGGGCGGGTCGCCACCGGCGCATCGGCCAGGAACGGGGAAAGAACTCAACAAAAGGCGTCACGGTTCAAGGTAACAGCATGCGTGCATGGCTTTTCCTGGTTGTTGTCTGTCTGATTCCGCCGGCCTGGGCGGCGCCGGTGCAGATCGATAACGTCCGCGTCTGGGCGGCGCCGGACAACACCCGGGTGGTGTTCGACCTTAGCGCCCCGGTGGAGCACAACAAGGTGATCATGCTGACCGATCCCTTCCGCGCCGTCATCGACATCCGCAACGCGCGTCTCAAGGGCAGCCTCAAGGCCAAGACCAAGGCCGGCGATCATTACCTGCAGGACATCCGCACCGGCATCCACGGCAAGGACCTGCGCGTGGTTCTGGACCTGAAGAAGTTCGCCAAAACCGACGTGTTCCAGCTTTCCCCCAACAATCACTATGGCAACCGGCTGGTGGTCGATCTCCACAACGATAAAAAGGATGACAAGGCCGCTGCGCAGACAGTCGGCGAGGAAGACAAGGCCGGCAAGCTGCGGGACGTGGTCATCGCCATCGACGCCGGTCACGGCGGTGAGGACCCGGGCGCCAAGGGGCCCGGTGGAACCTGTGAGAAGACCGTAGTCCTGCGCCTGGCCGAGCAACTGGCGGCCTTGGTGAACCGGCAGCGGGGCATGCGCGCGATCCTGACCCGCAAGGGCGATTATTATCTGAAACTGCGCAAACGCATCGAAATCGCGCGCAAGGCCAAGGCGGACATGTTCATTTCCCTGCATGCGGATTCCTTCCGCGATCCACGCGTGCACGGATCGTCGGTATACGTCCTGTCGCAGCGAGGCGCCAGCAGCGAGCATGCCCGCTGGCTGGCGGCAAAGGAGAACGCCTCGGATCTCATCGGCGGCGTCAGCCTGGACAACAAGGATAATGTCCTCAATTCGGTGTTGCTGGACCTGTCCCAGACCGCCAGCCTGGAGGCCAGCATCGATGTGGCCGATCGCGTCCTGCACGGCCTGGACCGGGTCGGCGAACTGCACAACGACCGGGTGGAATCGGCCGCCTTCGCCGTGCTCAAGTCCCCCGACATCCCCTCTATCCTGGTTGAGACCGCCTATATCTCCAATCCCCGCGAGGAGCGCGGCCTGCGCAGCCGCAGCCACCGGGAGAAGATCGCCCGCGCCATCCTCGACGGCATCCGTGGCTATTTTCACGAGCGCCCGCCGGCGGGGACCCTGCTCGCCGAGGGGCAGCGTACCCACGTGATCACCAGTGGCGAGACCCTGTCGGGGATCGCCGAGGAATACCAGGTCAGCCTGAAGCAGCTGCGCAACACCAATTCCCTGCATTCCGACATGATCCGCGTCGGCCAGGTGCTGACCATCCCCAACGGCAGCTAGATCAGCCACAGAGAGCATAGGAAAAATTAATCGTAATTCGTGAATCGTGAAAGAGGGTGGATGGCAATTAGCCACACGATTTACGACTCACGATGCACCATTAACTCCGTGCCAGCCGTGGATCACCTGGGTGGATTATTCCCGTAAAATACGGGCATGTCCGAAGCCGTAACTATCCTGCGCATCCGCCGCCTGTCCCCCGCCGTGGCCGGCCAGATCGCCGCGGGTGAGGTGATCGAACGGCCGGCCTCGGTGGTCAAGGAACTGGTGGAGAACAGCATCGACGCCGGTGCCGGCCGCGTGGAGATCGACGTCACCGCCGGCGGGACGCAGCGCATACGCGTGCGCGACGACGGCTGCGGTATCCATCCGGACGACCTGCCACTGGCGCTGGAATCCCACGCCACCAGCAAGCTTGCCAGCGCCGCCGATCTGGCGGCGATCCGCAGCCTCGGTTTCCGCGGCGAGGCCCTGGCCAGCATTGCCGCGGTGTCAGTGTTCGAACTCACCTCGCGTATCCAGACCCTGGACACCGGCTGGCGCATCCGTCGGGAGGGCGGGGGCGAGCCGGCGGCGCCGGTGCCCGCCGCCCGTGCGGCCGGTACCACGGTTACCGTGGACAACCTGTTTCAGCCGGTCCCGGCCCGGCGCCGCTTCCTGCGTTCGGAACGCACGGAGTTTCTGCACATCCTGGAGACCGCGCGGCGCATGGCGCTGAGCCAGCCCGATCTGCACCTGCAGCTGCGGCACAATGACAAGGTGGTGCTGCTGTGCCAGGGCGATGCCGATTATGCCGCGCGCGTGCGCACGATCATGGGGGAGGCCTTCGGCCGCCGCGCCCTGGCCGTGGAGAGGCGTGCCGGCGGCATGCACCTGTGGGGCTGGCTGGGGGGCCGGGACCTGGTCCGCAGCCAGTCGGATCGCCAGTACTTTTACCTCAACGGTCGCATGATCCGCGATCAGCGGATCAGCTACGCCGTGCGCCGGGCCCTGGAAACGGAGATCCCGCCGGGGCGCTATCCCAGTTACGTCCTGCACCTGGATATCGACCCGGCGGCGGCCGATGTCAACGTCCATCCCACCAAACAGGAAGTGCGCTTCCAGCGGGTCCGGGACGTGCACGACTTCATCCACGCCGCGATCCGGGACGCCCTGGTCCCCACTGCACCGGGCCGGGAAGCCTCACCCCCTGAAACACGGGCCGCCCGTCGGCAGTCCCCGCCGCTGCAGGAAGCGGCGGCCTGGTATCGCGAAGGAGCCGCGGGAAAGGAAGCCGCCGCCGAACCGGTAAAGACGCAGTCGCTGGCCTGTGTGCACGGTCGTTACCTCCTGGTCCGGCGGGAGAGCAGGGTAATTCTGCTCGACGCCGCGGCTGCCCTGCGGCAGTCCCTGCTGCGGCGGCTCCAGGCCCAGTACGGCGAGGATGGACTGGCAAGGCGGCCGCTACTGGTTCCGGTTTTGCTGGAAGTCTCGGAAAGAGACCTGGCTGCGGTGCGGGAACACCGGGAACAGCTGCAGGCACTGGGGTTGGAACTGGACCAGGCGGGGCCGGTTTCCCTACGCGTGGCGGCGCTGCCCACCCTCCTGCACCATGTCGATGCCCGCCGTCTGGTCCGGGAAGTGCTCGACCTGCTGGCCTCGCGGAAGCCGCCGCCGGCGTCGGCGATCCTGGCGCTGCTGGCAGAGCGGGAAGCCGCAGACGCCCTGCCCATCACCGGCGAGGCGGAGACACGGGCCATCCTCACCGCCCTGGAGGCGGCCGGCTTCGATTTGGACGAGCCGGCCCGGCCCGGGCTTTGGCGGACCCTGGAGGCACCGGACCTGGCTGGCTGGCTGGGAACGTGACTGCGCCGCCCGTGGTGTTTCTCATGGGGCCGACGGCCAGCGGCAAGACTGACCTGGCCCTGGCCCTGCACGAGCGCCTGCCGCTGGATATCGTCAGCGTGGATTCGGCCATGGTCTACCGGGGCATGGATATCGGCACCGCCAAGCCGTCCCGCGAGGTCCTGACCAGGGTGCCGCACCGGCTCATCGATATCTGCGACCCCGCCGAGGCCTACTCGGCCGGCCGTTTCCGCGCGGACGCGCGGGAGGCCATCCGGGATATCCATGCTGCCGGGCGCATCCCCCTCCTGGTGGGGGGGACGGGCCTGTATTTCCGCAGCCTGGAGCAGGGATTCTCCCGCCTGCCGCCCTCGGACCCGGCGGTCAGGGACGCCCTGGAAGAGGAGGCAGATCTAAAAGGATGGAAGCAAATGTACGCATTATTGGCGCAGATAGACCCTATATCGGCGAAGAAAATCCATCCCAACGACCCCCAGCGCATCCAGCGGGCACTGGAAGTCTACCGCATTACCGGCCGCCCGCTATCCAGCCTGGTGGGCGGCGGGCGGGAGGGAGGCCTGGACAGCCCTCTCATCAAGCTCGTGGTTGCCCCCGCCGAGCGTAGCCGGCTGCACGAGGTAATACGGCGGCGCTTTCTCGGCATGCTGGAGGCTGAACTCATGGCGGAGGTGAGGTGTCTATACGAACGAGGTGATCTGCATGCCGGCCTGCCGGCCATGCGGTTGGTGGGTTACCGCCAGGCGTGGCAATACCTGGCCGGTGAGCTGGATTATAACTCTATGATTAACAAGGCAATTACCGCCACACGCCAGCTGGCGAAGCGGCAGTTGACCTGGCTTCGGGCGGAACCTGATGCCCGCTGGTTCAACAGCGATTCGGGACGGCTCGAGGAGCGGGTATTGAATTTTTTGCGGAAAGACCCGGTTTTTTCCTGAGAATTGTAAGATATACTTGTTCAAATGAGGCGGGAGCCGTTGGCCCGGGAAGGCGACTGCGACTGTGAATATTCTAACAATAGAGAATATATAAAATAATAAGGAGAATTTATTATGAGCAAGGGGCATACGCTTCAGGATCCGTTTCTGAATACGTTGCGCAAGGACCGGATCCCGGTATCTATTTATTTGGTGAACGGAATCAAGCTTCAGGGTCAGGTAGAATCCTTTGACCAGTTCGTCATATTGCTTAAGAACTCCGTCAGTCAACTTGTCTACAAGCATGCCATTTCAACTATCGTGCCTTCCAGAGGCGTCAAACTGCCGCGTGCGGATGATGACGGAGGGGACAGCTGAGCCCGATTTCTCCTTGAAGTCGCGGTCAGCGGGTGCGGGTATCCCTGTTCTTCCCGGCGGGTTGCTGTTTTGAGTGAAGCTGTAAGCGGCGACGGCAAGGCTGTCCTTGTCCATGTTGATTTTCATAATTCCCGATTCGACGAAGAACTGGGCGAGTTCGTGCAGCTGGCGGAATCCTCCGGTCTCGCCCCCGCGGCCGTTATCAACGGCCAGCGCAACCTGCCCGATCCACGTTTCTTCGTCGGCAAGGGCAAGGTTGCGGAAATCCGCGAGGCGGTGCGGCAGCAGGGCGCCGAGCTGGTCATCTTCAATCACCAGCTCAGCCCGGCCCAGGAGCGCAACATGGAAAAGGAGATCCACTGCCGCGTCCTGGATCGCGTCGGTCTGATACTGGATATCTTCGCCCAGCGGGCGCGCAGTTACGAAGGCAAGCTGCAGGTGGAGCTGGCGCAGCTGCAGCATTTGTCCACGCGGCTGGTGCGGGGCTGGTCACATCTGGAACGCCAGAAGGGCGGTATCGGCCTGCGGGGACCGGGTGAGACGCAGCTGGAAACGGACCGCCGCCTCATCGGCAAACGCATCAAGACCATCAACACCCGTCTGGACAAGGTCATCCGACAGCGCCAGCAGGGCAGCCGGCTGCGCAAGCGTTCCGGGATGCCGGTGGTGTCCCTGGTCGG